>CALDHF010000115.1 GCA_937941595.1 uncultured Acaryochloris sp.
GTCGTCAGTAAGCCTAAAACATTGGAAAATCCACTCACTGTATAGCTGAAATAGTCAGGGTGTAAACACTCGTTCAACGTTTCCTGCATGGAGCTGCCATCAGACAGGTAAACGGTCCGTTTTTGCCCAGCAGTGTGCCAATAGGCTACTGGGGTTTGTACATCCGTCACGGCGGGAAGAGGTCCATAGCCCGTAAAGATAGACGGCAAATCAATGGGCACAATATACTCGAAGGCCTCAATTTGAGTCGCATCAATCTCCATGGAAACGGTCGTTGATAGCACAACCATACGCCAATTGCTCTATTGATAGTGAGGGTTAGTCCTCAGGTTGTCCTCGACTTAGACTAGTCGGGGCAATCCAATTAGAATTTAAACAGACCGAACTTTTGTCATGCCCAGGGTTGAGGGTCTTGCAGGAGTGGCATCCGGCTGGAATCGACTGGAGGCTGTGACGGTGTTGGATGACTCTGACCAGTGCTCCTGTTTACCATGGTTCAGATCCATTAGATAGCCCAAGTTCAGGCGATAGCCGACATTACGAACCGTTTGAATCAGTTGAGGCTGCTGCGGATCCAGTTCAATCTTCTTACGCAGAGACAGGATGTGGGTGTCCACAGTCCGGGGGTTATCGATGCTGTCCGGCCAGGCTCGTTGCAAAAGCTCGATTCGACTCAGGGCAGTTCCTTCAGCCTGGACTAAGACATACAAGAGGCTAAATTCCTGGGGGGTTAAATCCACTAACTCATTTTGGTAGTGAACCCGCCGTTGAATGAGGTCGATTCTGAGGGTGCCAAAAGAGGCTTGAGTCGGCAAGGTCAGACGACTGCGCCGTCCCAACGCAGCAATCCGAGCCAGAAATTCTTGCATGCCAAAGGGCTTGCCCAGGTAGTCATCAGCACCTGCTTTCAAACCATGTACAACTTCAGCCTCACTAGTCTGAGCTGATAGCATCAAAATTAGAGGATGTTTTTGCCGCTGTAACCACTGACATAGCTCGTGGCCTGGCCCATCCGGCAACTCCGAATCTACAACCACCAAATCGGGTCGATGCTGTTGATAAATGATATGAGCTTGCTGAATGCAGGCACTGAGATGGATAAAGTAGCCTGCCTGTTGCAAATGCCAACCCAAGAGAGATCTCAAATGGGGATTAGCCTCAACAATTTGAATGTGGAGTGTTTCCACGGAAATAGGGGTCCTGCGTAAAGGCTAAGAGACTTGCCCAACAATAACAGAAAAAAATCAAAATTTCGGTAACTTGAGCTACGAAACCCACTCTAAAGCGATCTGTCCATCCCCGCAAACTTTAACTAACGATTGACCTTCAATGCAATATTCACTCTTAGGGTTGAGTTTGACTGGGTTTAAGCCAAACTAAATTCCGCTTGTTTTTCCCAATTAAGTAGCCTTGCTCTTCGGAAATGCGTCGGGATGCAGACGGCGTCAAGCTCCGTTTATGGGATTCTTTGAGCTGGTTAACATGCTCAGTCGTTCGATGGACCTCTCCTTTAATCTCTTCCAACTTTGCTTGTTGGGTGAGTTGATGGGGAAGCATATTTCCCAGAGTATAGAGACAGGTGCCAATGAGGACGACATTGACGCCTAATATCGTTGTTGCTTCGGTTGCACGCGTCATGAATGTGGCGTTTCTGCGAGCATGGGGCTGGCGCAGACGTCGTTTTGCCGTCTTTGTCGAACGCTTACGAGCAGAGCGTGGATCGACTTTGGGTTGGTATAGTGCGCTCATGGTAGGTGGCCCCCGAAGGCTTACGGCATCAATAACTAGGTGGTTTTACACCAATACCAACCCATGAAAAACGCTCTTAAAGTAGAAGCAAAGTGATGAAGAGCCGCTGGAGGACAACAATTTACTTATGGATTGACGGTGTGCTTTCTCGATCAAGCGAACAAGAAAACCAAAAACCATCACTGTCCTGCACGGCGGAGTCGATTTTACCAGCTTCAAAATATTGCGATTGAGGTGATATTGGCTCAGCGTGTGGATAGTCTAGCGAATAACCCCCAAAAATGGAAATCATTTTGACAGAAATCTTGGGTTTTGCTAGCTCCATCTCCATCAAAATTGTCTGACTGATGTTCTTCTCCTACCGCTTCAACGTAGGCTTTGAGAACATCATGTAAAGTGGGAGATTTAAAAAAATCGTGCCCTGCCAGTGGCAAGACACATCATAAGTTGATCGTGGTATAGATGGTTGCGTTTCCAGAACACCCTCTCAACAAGGTAGAGGTCATCAACCTCTTCTCTCTATTTGGAGAGGGCACTGCCTAGATTGACGGCTAGTAGTGCAGGTAGTAATGCTACAACAAGAGCGATCACGATTTGCAGATCTGATAATTCCATGAATATCAAACTCCTTATTTCCTATCCTTATTATTAGTTCATAAATTTGGCCCGATCGCGTCAAAGACGAAAAGTTTGTTACATCATGCAACATTGCTAGGACTATCTCTGGAATCGAGAGGCAATGCAGGGGCAAAAACTGTTGGGTTTTATCCTCAACACCGCTCCTGAATAATGACCTACAAGCATGGGTCGCAATGATTAATATAGTGTGCAGAAACATCCAATTAAACGTTACGTTGAATACCATAAGTGTTGTGTGACTTGATTCATACGCCTTAAACCTCAATTCCCCATATGTTGCCAGATGTTAGATCCGTTGTTTGAACTCTATCCCCAACTCGGTATCGATACTGCTCTGATTATCTTTATCTTGATTGCCTTAGAAGCTGTGTTGTCAGCAGATAATGCGATCGCATTAGCCGCATTGGTGAAAGGTCTAGAAGATCCTGACTTACAGCGCCGTGCCTTAAATGTAGGGTTAGTCGCAGCTTTTGTGATGCGGATGTTTTTGATTTTTACCGCAACCTGGGTGATTCAATTTTGGCAATTTGAGCTATTGGGAGCTTGCTATTTACTGTGGTTAGCCTTTCAATACTTTTTCAGAGAAGATAGCGACCACGAACATCATGGTCCTAGGTTCGACTCCCTATGGCAGGCTATCCCCGTGATTGCCGTAACAGACCTAGCATTTTCCTTAGATAGTGTGACCACCGCAATTGCGCTGTCTGATGAACGATGGCTGGTGATTACAGGCGGGATTTTTGGAATTATTACCCTCCGCTTTATGGCCGGTCTTTTCATTCGCTGGTTGGAAGAGTATGTGCATTTGCAAGATGCTGGATACCTCACCGTCGTGTTAGTGGGTCTGCGCTTGCTCCTAAAAGTTGTTAATGACAACTTTGTGCCGCCACAATGGCTGATGATTCTGGCAATTGCTCTGATCTTTGTCTGGGGATTTTCTCAACGAAACCCAGATGATCCAGAAGCTCATGCTCAGGCAGATTCCGACCCTGAGCGCAGTGAGCTTGCTCATGAGGTGAGCGATTTCATCCAAGAAGTACGAGAATTTTCTCAGTCCGACCCTCACCCCCAAGCTATCAACGATCAGGTCTAGCCCATCTCTAACTTAGGGAATAAGAGATAATGTTGATACCCCATAGTGGTTCGCGTATGGCTGATCCGGGATTTCAGGATACAACCCGATTTCAAAACATCGGTAACTGTTTCTTCTGGAAGTAGATAATCGCTCCCCCCGTTCTTTGGCTATGGTGGGTAAACCGGACCATCAGATGATGACAGCCATGATCTTGGAGCATATGAAAAATGGTATTGAGATTGTAGAGGTTCATCTGCATCAATGGACGTGGTGACAAGCCTTTGAGCCGATTTTTTAGAGACCACAGGAATGGGAACTGTTTATAGGCCTGGTACTTAAACGACTCCCATCGATTCGAGTCATGAAAATAGGTGAAATGTAAAACACCAATCCCATCTTCGCCCAGCAAATTAAGCAATTGTTGCAGAATCCTTTCGCCTCGCGGGGTAGGGATATGTTGAAAAACGATGAAAGAGTGAATAAAGTCAAACGGCCCTGAAACGTTTGAGAGAGTATCATCTCCCTGCACAAAATTAATATTGTCTATCCCCAGCTCTCTGCAATTCGCTTGTCCCTCCTTCAGCATGGAAACAGAAACATCAACCCCTGTAACTGAAGTGCTAATAGCAGCTAGGGGGATAGCCAAACGGCCAACACCACAGCCAAAATCTAAGGCATTGTTGGGATGAAAGTCTGGACAAAAATATTTTTCGACGTTGTTAAGGGTCGCGGCCATATATGCCTCCCCTGTCTGAAAAAAATCTTGTTTGCCACTCCTATCTAAATTGTCACGTTTGAATTTATCCCAGGTCACGACCCCAAAATAGGGGTCAGATTTTCCATAAAATTCCCAATCTTTATCTGTTTTGCCTTGAAACATGGTTATCCTTTCGTCAGATTCAGGTTGATAATTTGGAACAATTCGAGGTGCGAACCATCATTCAGCATTGAGTCTAATGATGAAAAGATTATCTGCAAAGCGGACGATTTCGATAATATACCCCTCTTAACTGTGATTTTGGGAGTGACAATGTTGGTTTGTTCTGTTGGCCTGTACATACTAAGACTATGGAAGCATCCTCTTCTCCGCTAGATTTTGACTATGACTGCCTCACCCACGCCTCAACTCATTCTTGTCGAGGCTGAGATATCTCAACCGATTGATCTTACGGCTCAAAAAACATGGACCTTAGGACGCAGTTCTATTAATTCGATTGTATTGTCTGAGATCTCTGTTTCTCGTCATCATGCCAAGCTAGAAGTTGTGGGTAACCGACATTGCTATTTTGTAGATCTCAATAACAGTAACGGTTCTCAGGTGAATGGGAAACGGGTGGTAAAGCCACAGTTGCTCAAACATGGTGATGTGATCACTATCGGGAGTACAGACCTGCGGTTTCATTTTCCCTTCGTAACACATTCTGGCTCCACTTTTCCCTTTCGGCCCTTGCAAGTCTTCATGATCCAGGAGTCAGCAATTCAGGGAATCATCTGGCAAGAAATTTTCTGTTCTCAAGGGTTTGATGTGCGTTGGGCATCATCTAGTACTGATCTTCAGCCTTGTACGAGTGCGGATATGGATATCACTGTGTTGCCTGATCTGTTCTTGATAGATTTGGTAGCATTCACAGGAGAGGCATTGGCATTTTGTGCCTGGTGCAGTGAACAACACCCTGGTCTACCTTTATTCCTAAGTCTGAATGCAGAGGCATCTGCTTCAACGGTTGATTTTATCTCAACAACCTTTACTGGCCGTGGCAAGATCCTACCGGCCTTGCCCAGTCAGGATCTCTGCCAAAATATTGATGCCTTTGCGGATCAACTCCGAATCGTGCTGGCTGAGGTAGATGGTTGCTGCTTGGATATGAAAGAGCTGCAAACGGTGTTATGTAACCTAGACAGCATCTTAGAACGAACGAATTTTCCTGGATTCTTGGGCAATCAGACTATTACCAATAATGATCTAGATGAGCTAACGATTCTCAATCATAAAAAGCATCCATAGGCCAGATACATTTTCACCGTGGACGTTTGGAGGAGTTATGAACCCAAGATTCGAATATTGCTAAGGAGAATGGGTAATGTTCCTAAGCTTAGAAGGGTTGAGCTAAGGATGCTGCGGGCTACCCGGGGCGGTTCACCTCCAAACTCACTGACCCAAATCAGGGTATTGACAGCCGTAGGCATGGCACTTTGGAGGATGAGCACCTGTAACTCTAAGCCAGTTAACTGCAAGCTGCTACCAATGCCAAATGCGATCAGTGGGGCAACTATCAATCTTAAGCCTGCAGCCATTAATTCGTACCAGCCGATCACCAACTGATTTTGGGACAACTGCATACCTAGGGTAACTAAGGCGACTGGGATAGCGGCATTACCTAACATCTGCATACCTTCGTCTACTCTAAATGGAAGCTTGACATTCAATAGCTGTAACAGCAGCCCCAAAAGCATGGCCCAAAACAGGGGGAGCCTGAAAGTTAGAGCAATGCTGGCCCTTAACCCTTTAGTTTTGAGAATCGTGGGACCAATGCCAGCCATCAAAATAGTGGCAGATATGAGATAAATAATGGCTCGTTCCAAGCCTGCTGTGCCCAGAGTGGAGGAGATGAGGGGGAGGCCCAGATTGCCAACGTTACCAAAAAGAGTGGTGGCGAGCAAACTGATGCGGACTGAGGGAGCTAAGTTCAAACTTTGACTGAGGAGAGACACAACAACATAAAGGGCAAGGGTGGTGAGGATAAAGCCAGTCACTAACCCCGCTGCGCTATTTAGCGATAGGGTATTTCGGTATAAACTACTAGCAATCAACGCCGGGACTAAAATATAGATGGTCAATTGCGATAGGGTTTGATAGTCCAGGTTTAAGGTTTTGCCAGCAATATAACCAATCAATATGATCAAGCTGATGGGTAGGATAACTGGTAAAAGCGCAGTCATCTAAACCACGTGCTCCATGGGAATGTCAAACACAACTATTGGAAGCCCAAATCTGGCTGTGGACGTCATAGGATAGATTCGCGATTTCCATTGTAGTTTTTGGCTAAACTCCCTACCTAGCAGCGCATAATCCGTAACCATGTTGATGATCATTTCCCCTTCCAAAACCCAAAATTTTGATCGAGGGCCACAAACTACATACACTTTGCCCGTTAAACTAGCGCAAACCCAGACTTTAGTTGAGCAGTTGCGAACCCTTGGTCCTGATGACTTGGGCCAACTCATGAACATCAGCCCTAAGTTGTCGACACTCAATTGGCAACGCTATCAAAATTTTCAGGCCTCTTTTACTCTAGAGAATGCAAAACAGGCGCTGCTAGCATTTAAGGGTGACGTCTATAGCGGCATTCAGGTGGAGACCTATACCGATGCTGATTTCGCTTTTGCTCAACAGCACTTGCGCATAATATCAGGGTTATACGGCTTACTCAAACCTCTCGATCTCATGCAGCCCTATCGTTTAGAAATGGGGACTAAACTTAAAACTAGACAAGGCAATACCCTCTATGATTTTTGGGGAGACCAGGTGACCGCAGCCTTGAATGCAGATTTAGATGCAGAGGCTACCCTTGTTAATTTGGCCTCTAATGAATATTTCAAAGCAGTCCAGCCTCAACAGCTCCACGGCAAGGTGTTGAATATTTTATTTAAGGAAAATAAAGGCGATGTTTACAAGGTCGTTGGCATTCATGCTAAACGTGCTAGAGGGCTAATGGTTAACTATGTCATCCAAAATCGGATTGTTAATCCTCAAGATCTCCAAAACTTTTCTGTAGCAGGCTATGCATTTCACCCTGACTTATCTCAAGCAACTGACTGGGTTTTTTGTCGAGATTAATAAATAATGGCGTCAAGATAGCATGGCTATTCTGCACGTAAAGTCAGGCGCACACAGGTATATCGTCGATAGGTGCAATGAGATAGATCCCTTCGGCAAAGATCTGGGCACACTGGATGCAAGCGAGTTGGCAAAGTCTAGAAAGTCTGGTAAAAACTGCTATTCTTTTCTGTTCAAACTAAAACTTGATAAGCTTTGTCTACTGTCTTCTAGTAAAGTCGATTCATTTAAAGCGTTATGTTTGAGGACATCATCGTCACCCCTAAATCAGATACCAGTCAGGTGCAAGAGCCACAGGTTTCTTCTTCTCAAGTCAATCTGGGTGCTGATGAGTTAATGGATGAAATATTCCATGATCTAGAGGCTCATCTCGAACATCCTGATGCGGTAGAGAGTCTAGCCCTGTCTACAGAAGTGAGTTCACGAACAGGCCAAGCTTTTCTCCAAAATTTGCGTAGCACCGGATTGCGACGTCAATCCTCTGAGGATTTCGGTGATGATTTGTTGGTGCCTTATGCGCCAATGGATTCAACCTTAGCTCTGCAGCGGCATGTTGATACGTCCCTCAGTGTGCAGGCGGACTCCAAGGGTTCGGCGGGATTCGGCAGACGTTTACTGATGACCTCGGCTTGTGTCTCTCTCGTTGGCGTCAGTATGTTTTGGGTGGGACGTCAACTACGCTTTCACCAGTCACCAGTTGTTGCAGCTGTCCCCCCTCCAGAAGCAATTGCAGGGCCAGAGGTAAATCCTGAGACGATTGAATTTGCAAATTACGTCAACAAATCCGTTGAACTGATTGCCCGCGAAACTAAAGCTGCAAAAGTGGCGGCTGTCCCACGCCCCCAGGTCGCTCCAGCAACTAACAAGCCTAAGGGGGGGCTTCCTAACTTGCCTAATACGCCTAATGTGGGGGTGGCTAGCTCCGCCGCTGCGGTTCCCAATACGGCTGAACGTGTCTACGTTCCTGTTGCAGAAGCTCCGATTCCGTCTTTAAAGTCTAAGCCCTTAACCCCCCCTGCTCAGCCCTCAACCCCGCCTGCTAAAACTGAGGTAATTGCCGCTGCTACTAGCGCAGAGAAAACAGACAGTTTACCTGAATTAAAACCTTTACCCATGACCCCTCCTAGCAATGGGGAACGCAAGTTTCTGGGGGGCACAAATCTCGGCAATAAGCCTGTATTTATGGTGTCCATTAATGGATCAACCCGTCATATCAAGCTTGGTGAAGCCATTGACGAAACCGGAGCCACCTTTGTGGAATTTGACGGTGAACAAAGCGTTCTCAAACAAGGAACCCAACTGCGATCGGTGACGGCAGGACAGTCGTTCTAAGGGCTCAAATGGCTTGCCAGGATGGTCTTATCAGAGTGTCCTCACTGTCTTTATCAGTAACCTGTATATTTCTCCAGTATTTTCTGGATCAGGAAAGGGTAGGCGTGTTTTACCATAGTAGGCAGCCCATATAGGTAATCCCACCTCGTCTCTCGAGGTTTTTGCCTGAGCGCGCTCTATCTAGAACCTGACACGTTATTGATGCCTGAATTTCTAACTGCTGCCTTTTACAAATTTGTTGAACTCCATGACTTTGTGGAGTTAAAAGACCCGCATTGGGCTTGTTGTCAAGACCATAATGTTCAAGGGACGATCCTCTTGGCCCAAGAAGGGATTAACGGTTCCATCGCTGGTCTTCCCCAAGATGTCTATGGGGTGCTCAATTTTCTTCGTCAAGATAGTCGGTTAGCAGATTTATCTCACAAGGAGTCTTTTTCGCAAAAGCGGCCTTTTTATCGGATGAAGGTCCGACTCAAGCAAGAAATCATCAAAATGGGTGTATCGGGACTTGACCCCAATCAAACCGTGGGGAAATATGTCAAACCCGAGGACTGGAATCAGTTGCTTGCCGATCCAAATGTGGTTGTGATTGACGTTCGCAATGATTATGAGGTTGCTATTGGCACGTTCAAAGGGGCAATCAACCCCAATACCAAGCGTTTTTCTGAATTGCCGGACTGGTTAAAAGAGCAGGCTGACTTGGAGCATAAGCCCAAAGTAGCTATGTTCTGCACCGGGGGGATTCGCTGTGAAAAATCAACCGCTTTGCTGCGGAATCAAGGGTTTGAAGATGTGTTTCACCTGGAAGGTGGGATTTTAAGCTATCTGGAAAGGGTCCCCGAAGCGGATAGTCAATGGCAGGGGGATTGTTTTGTCTTTGATGAACGGGTGGCGGTGGGCCATGGTTTGAAGCCAGGACGCTACCAACTCTGCAGGGCATGTCGCCATCCTATTAGTCCAGAAGATATGGCCTCTGACTTATTTGAATTGGGTCTGAGCTGTCCCCATTGTCATGGGTCGAAAACTGAAGCGCAGCAACAACGCTTTGCAGAACGCCAACGCCAGATAGAGTTAGCGAAGGCCCGCAACCAATTGCATATTGGGGCTAGTTATGACCGTCACTCTAAGGATGCCACTCCCTAATTTTTATGGGTTCCTATCCAATTCTGTATTCTTTTCGACGCTGTCCCTATGCGATGCGGGCTAGGTTAGCTCTGAGCATTAGCCACCAAGTTTGCGAGTTGCGGGAAGTGGTTTTACGGGATAAACCGCCAGAACTCTTGGCGGTCTCGCCGAAAGGGACGGTGCCCGTGCTGATTGATGGGGATGGTTCAGTGCTAGAAGAAAGCTTAGAGATTATGCTGTGGGCGTTGTCCAAGCATGACCCTGAGGCATGGTTGCACCCTGAACAAGGATCAATGGCGACGATGCAAGCCCTGATTGCTGAGTGTGACGGTGGCTTTAAGCATCATCTCGATCGGTACAAATATGCCCAGCGATACGAAGATACGGATGCTCAGGTACATCGAGGGGAAGGCTCTAAGTTCCTGGAGAAGCTGAATGCGCAGTTGGGAGTCACCTCCTACCTATGTGGTCAGCGAGTCTCGTTAGCGGATATTGCGATCGCACCTTTCATACGCCAATTTGCAAATACCGATAGAACCTGGTTTCAGCAGCAACCTTGGCCACACCTGCAACCTTGGTTGACCCACTTCTTAGACTCTGCCCTCTTTCACCAGATTATGGAGAAATACCCCAAGTGGGAATCAGGCACTGGCCCTTTGTTCCCTGCTCTTAGAGACTCAGCACTGCCATAGTGTGGCCGTCTGCAGTCTTCAGCCCTAGAAATTTAAGCATGACTCTAAACGCTGAGCCAGAGAAACTCAGGCAACCCGGAGGCGTCCAGGCGACACAGCTAATTGCCAAATTTTGATTAAGATAGCTATCTGAAAACAACTGCTTAGCCTTAAGAGTGGAAGTTTAGATATAAAATTCGATCAGCTCAATAGGTATCGAAATTGGCAACTACACAAGTCACCTTCGCCAAAAACGTTGGCTTTAGGAAAGAATTAAACCGCCGCGTAGATCAATACTTCGCCACAAATAATATCAAACCCAGAGACAATCCAGCCATGTACTTCAAGTCGCTGGTGATCACCACTTGGACCTTGACAGCTTGGAGCATTATTCTATTTGGCCCTGCCAATATCGGTATCAAAATGTTGGGGTGTATTGCCCTAGGGATGGGAGTAGCTGCGTTTGGCATGAGCGTTGGTCATGATGCCAATCATGGCGGTTATTCTTCTAGTCCTACCGTGAATCGTTGGATTGGCTTTTGCTACGACATTATTGGTGTTTCTAGCTTCCTGTGGAAGTTTCGCCATAACCAATTGCATCATGTCTATACCAATATCGAAGGGTATGACAATGAAATTGAGGGGGATGGGGTTGTGCGTTTATCACCTCATGCTGAACATAAGGCCCATCATAGATTACAGCATGTTTGGATTTGGTTGATCTATCCTTTTATTCCTTTTTACTGGTATATGCGGGATGTGCAAAGGATGATCTTTAAACAACCATATCAAGGTCATGAGTTGCCCCCGATGCAGCCTCTCGATTACGTCATGTTTTGGGGTGGTCGTGCCATTGGGCTGACGTTTTTTATTGGCATTCCGTTTGCAGTGGGCTATTCGCCCTTAGCAATTGCCATTGGTTTATCCATTGCCTATCTGACCTATGGGGCGATTGTAGTTGAGATTTTTATGCTGGCTCACGTTTTGGAAGAAGTAGAATTTCCAAAGCCAAATCCAGACTCCAATCAAATTGAAGATGAATGGGCTATTTTTCAGCTAAAGACGACAGCAGACTTTGCACCCCGCAATGCATTTTTGAATTGGTATGTGGGGGGGCTGAACTACCAAGCCGTTCATCATCTGTTTCCCCAAATCTGTCATATCCACTACCCCCAACTTGCCCCCATTGTGGCTGAAGTCTCTAAAGAATTTGGGGTCAACTATGTGGTTTATCCCACATTGAAGGACGCAGTAGCCTCCAATTATCGATGGATTCGCTCGATGGCTGTGGGTGCTTAGAGATCTGGGTGAGTTCTTGTTTTAGGTTCCAAATGCTGTGTACAGCTCTCTATCAAACAAGCCTTGCTGAGGATTGAACCGATATTTTCTCTGGCTAGGTCTTCATGAAATAGACTTGCGGGTTAGAAGTT
>CALDHF010000116.1 GCA_937941595.1 uncultured Acaryochloris sp.
GGGGGGGCGCAATGCCCGTTTGGTCAAATCTTTGCGCGAAGAGCAGCAGCTTGTGGACCGGATTTCTGTGAGCAATATCACTCAGGTTTGGCAAGGATTATTTTGGATCTCGGCCCATTTACCCATCGCAAATCTTGAACAGGTGGAGGCTGGAATTTTGGCTCATCTCCAGCAGTTACAAGATCAGCTGATTCCGGCCATGGAGATAGAGCGGCGTCAACACCAGATCGTGAATCAGCATCTGTTTGGGACTGAACTCCCTTCTAGTCGGGCAGGTTTATATGGGTATCATGCTGCGATTGCGGATAATCTAGAGGCTGGACTCCACTATCCTCAGCATATGCAGCAGCTGTGCTCTGCTGATTTACAGCAGGCAGCGCAAACCTATCTTCCCCGATCTGCTTATGGGATATTGACGTTACTGCCGAGTCAGCATTAAGACAACTTTTTCAATAATGCATCCACTTTCTCAATGCCGTTGGTCTGTTGTCTGAGTTTGTAGAGTTCCCGGGCTTTTTTCAATTCTGGGATTGCCTCGCGTTGCCGATTACGGGCAATCAAGGCCTGGGCTAACTTATAAAACACATCCGGGTTGCGCTGTGATAATTTGGCCGCTTGGCGAAAGGCAACCACCGCCCCCAAAGAATTGCCCTGCTGCATGAGGACATCCCCAATGCCTTCTTGGGCTGCCCCCAGTTTTTTGTCATTTTGCAATGCTTTTTTGTAGGCAGCCATAGCCCGGTCAAAGTTACCTTGACTTTGAAGTAACTGCCCTGTCCGCAGATGGACACGGGAATTTTTGGGATCTAACTGGGCCGCTTTGTCTAAGGCCGCTAATCCTGCTTTGGAATTGCCTTGGGTCGAGTAGGCCAGAGCTAAGTTAATCTGAATTTCGCCATTTTTTGGAGATAATGTGGCGGCTTTTTCTAGATTTTCAATGGCAGGTTTTATCTGCTTATTTTTAAGATGAATTAGCCCTATCGAGTTATAGGCACTACCATTTTTAGGATCAATCTTGATCACTTTTTGGAAAGTTTTGAAGGCTTCATCGAAGTTGTTCTTCCGACTGTGAATGACTGCTAAACCTTCATAGGCCCGGAGGTTTTTGGGTTCTAATTGGATCACCTGTTGATAGGCGGCAGCAGCCTGGTCGTTTTGGCCTAAATTACCCAGGCTGTAACCCAACGCATAATGAAAATTGGCATTTTTGCCATCCAGTGCGATCGCTTTTTGATACGCCTCAACCGCCCGAGGATAGTCTCCGCGTCGCGCCTGAATATAGCCAATCGCCGAAAAGATACGCGAATTTTTGGCATCTAACTTGGCAGCCTGCCGATAGATCTGTAGAGCTGACTCTAAATTGTCGGCATCAACAAAGTCTTTGCCTTTCTTAAACAACTCAAACAGTTGGCGATCCTTATTGGCCTGAGCTACTGGTTCAGCATGTACGGGAACAATGAGCTGTTCAGGAATGAGAGTTCCAACTCCCAGCATCAACAACATGCTGGTACTAAGTAAGCGAAGGCTAAACATTCATCTCTCCTGATTACAAAAACGTCACCATACTTCATGGTTGTTAACCCTGTCTTAAAAGAAATGGCATGTTTGCCACAACAGACTGGATCTTGAGTTAAACCTGAGGCATACGTCTCAAGTCTCTGCAGTCTACGAGCAGGAACTCTTTTATTTATGAGACTGAGATATTACCTTTCTAGTTTCAATTTTTATCATTAGCTAGCTGCACCTAATTACAAAAAAATATCGTTCATCAACGAGGTAACTATGAATAGTTTCCGTAATATTGCGCTTGTGGGTCCGTATTCCAGTGGTAAAACGACACTCCTCGAAAGTCTACTGCATGTCACGAACGTCACCACTCGAAAAGGTTCCGTAAAAGAGGGCAACACCGTGGGGGATGCAACCCCCGAGGCCCGGGAGCGCCAAATGAGTACTGAAGTAACGGCTGCCAGTTTTGACTATGGCAGCCTTTCTTTTACCTTTTTAGACTGCCCAGGTTCCATCGAATTATTGCAAGAAACCCTGAATAGTCTGGTGGGGGTTGACGCCGCCGTGGTGGTCTGTGAACCTGAACCCCAGAAAGTTCTGACCTTAGCCCCCCTGTTTCAAACCCTGGACGCTTGGGAAATTCCCCACCTTGTCTTTTGCAATAAGATGGACCGCGCCAATGCCCCCTTTGCTGATGTTCTGGCCGCGTTAAAGCAAGTTTCTAGCCGTCCCTTGGTACTGCATCAATATCCCATTGGCCAAAATGATACGCTCCAGGGATTTATTGATTTAGTCACAGAACAAGCCTTTCACTATCATCCTGATGCCCCTGCTGATCCGATACCATTACCTCCAGAATTGGCAGCGCAAGAGCAAGCAGCCCATACCGAAATGTTGGAAACCTTAGCTGATTTTGATGATCATCTGTTAGAAGAACTTTTAGAAGATATTGAACCCCCACAAGCAGAAGTTTTGCAAGATTTGAGAACAGAGTTAGGATCCGATTTGATTGTGCCCGTATTTGTGGGAGTGGCGGAAGCAGGTTATGGGGTTCGACCTTTACTAAATGCTTTAGTGAAGGAAGCCCCAGATGCTCAAGATACTGCCAAATCAAGGGATTTAGACCCTGCCTCAGATCGGGTCGTTGCCCAAGTGCTTAAGAACTATTTTTCGCCTCAAGGGGGCAAACTATCCTTGATTCGGGTCTGGCAAGGGACCCTAACCGATGGCATCACCTTAAATCAGGTCCGCGTTGGGGGGATCTATCGGTTACTGGGTCAACAACAACAGAGTCTCCACCAAGCGACAGCAGGTGACATAGTTGCCCTCAGCCGTTTAGATGGGGTTAAAACAGGAGATACTCTCGTTATGGTGAATGGGACGGTACAACCTGACTTACCCAGGGCAAAACAGCTTGAACCCGTTTATCCCTTAGCCATCACTCCCCGAGATCGTAAAGATGAGGTCAAACTCAGTAGTGCCATTGGCAAACTCCTGGAAGAGGATCCGAGCTTGAGCTGGGAACATCGAGAGACGACCCATGAACTGGTGTTATGGGGCCAAGGTGATATCCATTTGCAACTGGCGACGGATCGCTTAGCTCGCAAGCATAAAGTACCGCTCAAAACTCATACACCCCATGTACCTTATAAGGAGAGTATTCGCAAAGCATCCTCTAGTCATGGTCGTTACAAGCATCAAACCGGAGGCCATGGCCAGTATGGAGATGTTCGTTTAGACATCCAGCCCAAGGCTAGGGGCGAAGGTTTCAGCTTTAATGAAAAGATTGTAGGGGGCGTTGTCCCTCGCCAGTATATTCCAGGCGTTGAAATGGGGGTCAGAGAATTCCTCCAGCACGGTGTATTAGGCTTCCCGATTGTGGATATTGCCGTGACCCTCACGGATGGGACTTATCACTCCGTCGATAGTTCAGAACAGGCGTTTAAGCAGGCTGCTCGCATTGCCATGCAATCGGGACTACCCCATTGCCAGCCAGTATTGTTGGAGCCAATCGAGCGGGTTACCCTCTCCACTCCCACGGAGTTTACCTCTAAGGTTCTGCGTCTGATTAGCAACCATCGGGGGCAAGTTTTAGGCTATGAAGCCAAGGCTGATTGGGAAAGCTGGGATGAAGTGGCCGCTTATTTACCCATGGCTGAGATGCAAAGCTTGATTATTGAGTTGCGCTCCCTGACCCAAGGGGTGGGTTTCTTCAACTGGCAAGATGATCACCTCGAGGAAGTGCCGGATAAAGTTGCCGAACGCGTCTTAGCCAGAACGGGCAGCGAGGAATAGTAGCCCAACGTTGTTCATACCGATAAAGTTACTGTGGTTAGGGTGATCTCCAGGAGATCCTAACCACAGTCCTTTGTTGAAAACTGCCATCGAGAAAAGCAGGATCTACGCAAATATTCCTGTCGAATCTTGACAAATTATCAAAAATCTTTGACTATTTTGGGACTGGGAGCGTATTTTGCTTTGGAAAGTGGGTATGTTAAGCCTGCAATCAAGGCGTCCAATCTGCATCATATCTATGCCTATGTTTAGGATCACCGTCTAACCTCTAACTTAAAGATTATATTTTCTATAGACGGGAAAATTATAGTTCTGACACCAGTCGTGATTGCAGATGTCTCTAGGCAAAAATGCATATTCTAAGCAATAATGCATAGTCAAGAGTGAGTGTGTCCAAGTGTGTGTGTGTTTGTGAGGAGTTACAGTCGTTGTGCTGAACAAGATCGAAGGTGATTTCGATGATAGGCCTGTGCGTATTCGCCGAGATGCGCGGGGCTATATCCCCCAACAATTGCCCATTGGTGTTTTTGATAGTGGTGTGGGCGGATTAACTGTCCTGAAAGAATTACAAAGCCAACTTCCCCAGGAATCGTTTCTTTATTTTGGGGATACGGAAAATGTCCCCTATGGGACTCGTTCTCAAACGGAAATTTTAGGATTTGTCCGGCAAATTTTGCATTGGATGACGGCTCAGCCCATCAAAATGGCCATTATGGCCTGTAATACTAGCTCTGCTTTGGCACTGGATGAAGTACGTGCAGAATTCGACATTCCTATCCTGGGCATTATCCTGCCAGGGGCTAGGGCTGCGGTTAAGCAAGGACGACGGATTGGGGTGATTGCAACGCCTGCCACCGTTGCTAGCAATAGTTATCCTCAAGCTATTCAGGAAGTTAATCCTCAAGTTCAGGTTTATCAAGAAGCTTGCCCAGAATTTGTGCCCTTGATTGAACGGAACCGTATTCGTGAACCGGAGACCCTTAAGATTGTCGGTCAGCGCTTACAGCCTTTATTGGCTGAAGGGATTGATACCCTTGTTTATGGATGTACTCATTACCCTCACTTGGCTGCCATTGTTGAGAAAATTCTGCCTGAGAGTGTGCAGACGGTTGATCCGGCAGTGAATATTACCGCAGCCACTAAACAAGAGCTAAAACTCTTGCAATTACAGAACTCTCATCCATCTCCCTACACTCGTTTCTATGTCAGTGGTTGTCCCGAACAGTTCACTGAGTTATCCTACCAATGGCTAGGGTTTCTGCCAGTCGTTGAGAAGGTCATCTTGCCTGAACTTGAACTCGCCACACCACAATCTATTGAGGCTGTAGAGCAGATTTAAGGCTATCAAGCAGATATTACTGCAGTTCTAAACGCAAGGCAGGCACTCGCTAACGTGTCATCGTCCCTGTCGCTAATTTTATTGGCGTGGGTGGTTGTGAACATGTTGATTGAGAGTGCTGCCTCCTTGTAGCAATCCTAGCCAGATAGGGTGGTTCATAATCGCGCTGGCTTGATTTGAGTTGCAATTTTAGGATCTATGTATAGTCTTCAATCTTGGTTGAAAAGAACAGCACTGCTGCTGCTCACCGTCGTTTTCTCTCTGAGTCTTTCTGGCCCTGCTTGGTCTGTGCCGTCCTTGCCGTTTGGGGTCTTGCCAACAGGCAATGCTGTTAAAGATGGCAGTAGTATTCTGCGCTTTGCGCTGCCCATTGACGAACCCTACATTCGGGATATTCAAAATGCTCTAGAGGGGACAACCCCGCAAATCCGTGGGAAGCGGTGGCCTGAGATTAAAAAGGGTCTGAGCAAAGCGGCGAGAACGTTGAATCGGCATCGTGAGGATATCCTGGCAGCGGTGCCAGTGGCACAACAAGCTGCTGCATCTGAGCAACTCGATGCGATTGCTCAAGGTCTAGTTGAACTTGAAGATGCGGTTGCGGCTAAGGATATTGATCAATTTAATGGTATTCGCAAACCCCTGGCTGATCGTGTGGGGATAGTGGAAGAGGCCATGGTCACTGAATTCCCGTTTGAAGTTCCTGAAGAATATAAGGATCTGCCGCAGTTGAAAGGTCGGGCTACCATTGCGGTCAAAACCAATAAAGGGGAAATGACGGTGGAAGTAGATGGCTATAGTGCCCCGATAACGGCTGGTAATTTTGTGGATTTGGTTCAACGCAAATTTTACGATGGCCTTGAGTTTACCCGCGCGGAAGAATCCTATGTGGTCCAAACGGGTGATCCGGATGGCCCAGATGCTGGGTTTATTGATCCGAAGACGGGGGAATATCGGGCTGTGCCTTTAGAAATTATGGTCAAAGGGGATGCTGAGCCTATCTACGGCATCACCTTAGAAGAGGCTGGTATCTATCTAGATGAACCGGTGTTGACCTTCTCTTCCTACGGCACCATGGCTATGGCACGACCTGGGGATGATGCCAATGGCGGGTCTTCTCAGTTCTTTTTCTTGCTGTTTGAACCTGAATTGACGCCTGCTGGATCCAATCTGTTGGATGGTCGCTATGCCGTGTTTGGTTATGTAATTGAAGGACAGGATGTCTTAGGAACCATTAAGCCTGGAGATAAGATTGAGTCTGCTCGAGTGATTCGAGGGGCCGAAAACCTTGTCTAATCGATGATTAAAAATTAGAGAACCTCATGGAGGCTTTAGTGAAGGCAACTTTGCTAAAGCCCTATTTTTTAAATGGAGAATCTCGATCCAAATCTGACCATCGCGATGTTGGGTGAGCAGCAATTGCTCCAGTTTTTGCAGCGTTTTAGTCCACCGGATGTTGTGGGTGATGATGGGGCTATCTTGATGCCTCAGCCCGGTCATGTCCTGGTGGTGACAACGGATATGTTGGTGGATGGGATTCACTTTTGCAATCGCACCACGTCTCCCGGTGATGTCGGCTGGCGATCTGCCGCGGCAAACTTATCAGATTTAGCGGCCATGGGGGCAACCCCCTTGGGCCTCACCATCAGTCTGGGTCTCCCGGCATCATTACCCTTTGTCTGGTTGGATCAGTTTTATCAAGGGGTGGCGGACTGTTTGCAAACCTACGGGACAGCGATTGTAGGTGGGGATGTCAGCCGTTCTCCGGTGCTCACCGTCAGTATGACAGCCCTGGGTGAGGTGTTACCCCATGAGCAAATCTTGCGCTCTACGGCCCAACCGGGAGATGCCATTGTTGTCACTGGCCCCCACGGTGCCTCTCGGGCAGGATTGGAAATCTTACTCCAACCAGAATGGGGACAAAAGTTCAGCCCTGCCGAGCGATTAGCTTTAAAGCAGGTTCATCAGCGGCCTCGGCCTCGGCTCGATGTGCTACCCATCCTGAGACAGTTAACCCCCCATAGGGCGGCAGGGATGGATAGCAGTGACGGTCTGGCCGATGCCATCTTGCAAATTTGTCGAGCGAGTGGCGTAGGTGCTGAGATCCAGGAATCCTATCTGCCGCTGCCTGCCAGTCTGCAAAAAGTCTTACCTCCACACCAAGCCATAGAGTGGACGCTCTATGGGGGTGAAGATTTTGAGCTGGTTCTATGTTTGTCCCCTTCTGCTGCCCAGACATTGGTCGAAGAATTAAACTCAACGGCAATGGTGGTGGGCCATATTATGGCTGGGAATGAGGTTAGTTTGAGGAGGCTGGATGGTGTCAAACATCCTCTCAGTTTGCAACAGGGTTATCAACATTTTGGCTGAACAAGATTTTGTAGAGGTTAGCGGTGCATACAGAACTGCGATCGCAACTCTAGACAAAGCTAAACTCAAGTAGATCAACCTATAAGCTCATTCATCTCTTAGACTCCTTGACTGCTTTCAGGGCAACGACATAATGTCCGTGAGCTACCTCCTAGAAAGCATCTGAATGTTTCCAAGACAGGTCTACCTATATTGCACGACGATAGTGGATATAAGGACGCAAAGTGCTTATATAGTGAAATTTTATTGCCCCAAATTACAGTCAATGATGATGGTGCCTAAAAGGCTATTTCAACCATCTGAGGGGTTACTCAGGCTATGATATTTCCAACGTTTTTGAGTCTAAGTGCAACTGAGATAGCGCTAACTTCGACTCGTCCAAGTTGTGATTGAACGATTATTAGTAGAGAAAATCAATGTATCTATTGTTCTCGACACTTCTTTCAGCGCCATTGCCTGCTTCTGTTGCTCATGATTGCCAGAATCAAAGCAGGTCTACTCTCACGGCCCATCGAGCTGACATTTTGCTAGTCGCTGAAGCGAAAGAAGGATGTAAAGACAAAGAATGCGTACGATTGGGCAATACAGTTGCTCCTGCCAAACCCGACAAATGTCCCATAGAACTCTACACAGCAGGAACGGATGTACAGCGTCCTTTCGAAAAACTTTGTTTACTGAACGTCTCCACTGGCAGCACTCTCTTTAGCAATAAATCACCCGAAGAAGCTACGAAGCGCCTGAAAAAAGCAGGGTGCAAGTGTGGTGCGGATGCTGTCATTCTTAACGATGTCAATCGTGAGGGTGCGAATCCGATGTCTTGGGGACGCAGTACAGCCAAAGGCATTGGTATTCGTTATACTCAGCAAGCCCCAGCAACCGCCCAAGGCCAACAGCCTCCAGTATCCCCTGGTCAGACTGCCACTCAGCCCCCTGGCAATCCTGCTTCCCCTCAAAGTACTGCTTTGGTTGCTCCTCCTCCCCCAAGACCTACGCCTTCTAAACCATCAGCAGATCCTTACAAAATTGCCAAGCAAACAACAGTCCTCATCGATGGGCAAAATCCTGGCTCTGGGGTGATCATTGCCCAGTCCAATGATATCTACTATGTGCTAACCGCCAAGCATGTGGTCGCCACCTCGGATGAGTACGAAATTGTCACACCTGATGGTCGAAAACATACCGTCGCCCCTCAAAAAATCAAACGGTTACCTAAACTCGACTTAGCAATGGTGGAATTCACGAGTAAGCGGGATTATCCAGTGGCGACGTTAGGCAATTCCGACCAAGCTAAACAGGGGATGAATATCTATGTCTCAGGTTGGCCTATTCCAGAACAAGCGATTACCAAACCCACGCATTTAGTCACTAAAGGTGACATTGTCGGTTTGCAAGATGGAGATGCAGATGGATATGGTCTCCTCTATGGCAATAACACTGCACCAGGAATGAGTGGAGGACCGATCTTAAATGCAGAGGGTCAAGTCATTGGTATTCATGGACGGGCTGCAGGGAATCAGGAAAGTGGTAAGGTCGGCATCAACTTGGGTATGCAGATTAGTCTGTTTCTACAGTCAGCGCCTCAAGTCGGAATCGATTTACAGCAGCTTGGTTTGAAAGCTCAAAAGTAGCTATGTGGTGATCTTCAAATCCTATCAGGATTACACGTTCATCTCAAAGAAGTGGGCATCGTCAAGTTTTTTTTGCGTTCTGAGGGCTTTTGTAGAGTGTGAATTACAAGTCTGGCACCAACAGATAGACAGCTGGTATGCCCTCCAACGCAATTTATAGCGAGAGATTGCTCAATAGTTCATACTTGAACAACCACTGCTGGGATGGCTCTCTTGGACATTGGGGGCAATTTCTGTCAATGCGTTCGTCCTGGAAGATCCCAAATGGGTCCTATCTTGATGGGGGAATGACGCTCTATCCAGGATTTGCCACAGGTGGATAGAAAGGCTATTTCAAGTTCCTGGGTGTAAATCTGCAACCTAAATTTATGCCGCAGCCACAGTTTGCTGAAGCAGACGACGGATGGCTGCTTTTTCTAACAAACCCATGAGCGCCCCACTTTCTTTCACGACCGCTATGGTTTGAAGTTTCTCCTGATCCAGTAGCGTCACGATATCGAGTAGGGATTGATTGGACTGTACGACTGGGGGGAGTACTGTCGGCTGCAAGATTTCTTCGACTGCAACTTGGGGCCATTGCATGGTGGGAAAGGTATTCAGATCTTCTAGGTTGACTGAACCGACTAGCTGTCCTTGCTCATCGACAACGAGAAATGTAGAAACTTTACCTTGATAAGGAATGGCTTGGTTGGCTAGCTGGCGGAGGGACTCATTAAGGCCAATGACAAATTCGCCTTCGGTAACCACATCTGCGGCTGTATATTGACTTAGGTCTTCCTGAAGCTTGGCAGACTGAAATGCTTGCCCGGCATTTTGGTACAAGAACCAGCCAATCAACCCATTCCAGACACTGAGAGTGATGATACCGGATGCGATCGCAACGCCTCCCACTACCTGTCCAGCGCGGGCGGCAATTCTAATGCCTCGATAGCGATTACCCGTAATTTTCCACACCGCTGCTTTCAGGACATTACCACCATCTAACGGTAGGCCTGGAATCATATTGAACAAGGCTAGAAATAGGTTGATCGTGGCGAGAAACCCGACGATAGCGGCAATCGGGCCGCTCATGGATAGCTGCATGCCCCCAAAGGAGAGTAGCGCCCACAGGAGAACGCTAACGGCAGGACCTGCGATGGCAATGGCAAATGCTCCTGTCGGTGTTTTAGACTCCTCTTCAAGACTGGCGAGTCCGCCAAACAAGAATAGCGTAATGGACTTAACTTCAATCCCTTGTTGCTTTGCCACTAAGCTATGACCGAGTTCATGAGCGAGCACCGAACTAAACAGCAGAATGGCGGTTCCGAAGCCGAGCAGCCAAGGTCCAATCCCCACTAGATCGGGAAACTGTGTGGCTAGGCCGTTGCCATAGGTCCAGGAAAAAAATAGCAGTACCAAAAACCATGATGCATTGAGATAGAAAGGG
>CALDHF010000117.1 GCA_937941595.1 uncultured Acaryochloris sp.
TAAACACCCTGCCCCAAATTAATATACATAAACCATTAAGCTAGCTGTTTGGACGTGATCAACAGCTGGCTTATTTTGCTTTCTGGAGTCATGCAATGGCTACTTTTGCGCATTCTTCTCTGAGGCATAGTTCTTATCCTCGTCGTCCCCAATCACAGCATCGGGCCTCAATCATTACCTTGCTAACCGATTTTGGTCTAGAAGATGTATATGCTGGCGTTATGAAAGGCGTAATCGCTGGGATTGTTCCTCAAGGGACCGTGGTCGATTTGACACATCACGTTCCTCCCCAAAATATTGCCCTCGGGAGTTTCCACCTAGGCAATGCGTATGCCCATTTTCCTCCTAGTACCATTCATGTTGCCGTTGTTGATCCGGGGGTAGGCAGCACTAGACGAGCCGTTGCGATCCAAACTCATGCTGGTACATTTGTTGGCCCGGACAATGGTTTGTTTAGCCAGGTACTGATGCAGGTAGATGCGATCGCAGCTGTGGAACTGAGCAATCGTCAGTATTGGTATGTTGAAGACCCTAGCCATACGTTTCATGGTAGAGATATCTTTGCACCAGTTGCAGCTTATCTGGCGAAAGGTCTCCCCCTGCAAAAGCTAGGTCCAGAGATCGAGTTATCCTCTCTCCAGATTCTGGACTCATTTCAAGCTTGGCAACCCAGCCCTGAGGGTGGCGTGGGCACGATTCAAGCTATCGATCATTTTGGCAATCTTATTACCACGATTCCGGCAAGTTCTATCAAACATGATTCATGGTCATTACAAGTCAATCAATCCCCAATTCCTATGGCTCATTCTTACATTGAAAATTCTCATAGCCCCCTAATTGCTCTCATTGGTAGTCATGGTTGGATCGAAATAGCCTGTCCTTCAGGGAGTGCTCAGAACTTACTTCAACTGAATCTGGGTGATTGTGTGCAGCTACAATGGCATATCTAACCCCTGTTGTTTAGCATCACAGCGACTAGGGAAAGCAATCGTAGCTAAAATGATGAGGCAAGTCACCACAACAACGGGATCAGAAATTATTGCTGCTATCAGATCAGTCAGGAGTTGATACATGTTTACGTTTTTAGAAGCAACCTCAGACATCTATCAAGGTCACTTTGGAGAATTTACCATTAGCAAGGCGGATCGCCTTGAAGTTGTGATTTACCGGGGGGCGTTGCTATCAGCAGCCTTAACATTTGCCCTCGGAGTTGTGCTTTTATTATCCCTAGGCCCCACATCTTCTGTGTTGTCTCTACTGACGGGGCTTTTTGCCTGCTTTTCCTTATCCCTTGGCGTGAGTCTGGCTACCATTCACATCTATATGAGTAGCTTGCATCGTGCCTTACAGGTTTTTTGGGCGACTGGTTCCCTGATTGCCTTATATATTGCTTTCACACAAACAGAACCCTTAACCCTTTCTATTTATAATCATCCTCTGAATCTATTTGGTGTGGGTTGGGTATTTGTCGCCCTCACAGGTATATTCTTCAAAGAAGCCTTTTGCTTCAATCACTGGGAAACGAAACTATTAACAGGTATTGTGCCGTTGCTGCTCATGGGGCATTGGCTGCAATGGCTCCCAGTAAAAATTGAAAGTATGTTGTTGATGGCGTGGGCTAGCTTGTTCTTGATTTTTGCCGTGAGAAAAATCACCAAGCCCATTCCACCTGATCTTGGTGATAAGAGTGTGTTCGATTATCTCCACCATAATCCTCAGAAAGCGGAAGCCTAAGTAGCTCGGATAGATGAAGCAGACTGGCGTGAGTCCTATAAGTCTCTCAATTATGCAATATCTTTCCAAGCCAAATCATCAAGATAGATTGACAGATCCTGAAGAAACCTGGACAATTTATATCCATCGCTTAAATCAAGCATGTAGTGAGCATCATTTTGTGCTCTGACACGTAGTGGTGATTCGCACAGGTTGCAAAATCAACGCAGTCCTGATACAAGTAAATTGCTCTTTTTATCAATTCCACAGTGAGGAGTTAAGAAACAATGAAAATTAAAATGACTGCATTAGCCGTTATGTTAGGCGTAGCTACGCTGCTAGGTGCTTGCTCCGATGGAGCATCTGAGTCTAGTCCTGAAGCTTCCCCTGAAGCGTCTACAGAAGCCTCCCCTGAAGCTTCTCCTGAATAGAGATTTAGCAGTCTCTTCGAATCAGTCTCTTCGAGTCACCATATCCTGATTGGCTTAGTGCTTGCTCAGACGCTAAGTAACGACTAGTAGTCGAGTAGACACCAATCGTTTAGTTTTTTCGAGAGTTCTGGAGATATCATTATTTAGACGGCTTACAGGTCGCCTTTAGAATTAGAAAGCGGCATTTTATGCGACTTTCGGAGTCTAATCGTTAAGCTGTGAGCCGTTTGCTGATCTAAATCATTAATTATGGTTATGGCTTGGTTGAAGCCTAGCAGCGTTTGACAGGTTGTCAACGCAGTTCGATTGAGTTTTGAGAAAGTGGTTCACAAATTGCAGTCGTGATAGTTTCTGCTGTTGCATCTTGAACGATTTTGAGGAGTGTTGTTATGCTTTGGTTGTTCTTGGTTATTAGTGACTGATGCCGGGTAAGAACTAATTCCAAAGTTTCAGCATCTTTCAAACATTTGTATTAGTACTATCAAATTGCGGTCAAGAGATCGCTGATAGTGCTTTTTAATATGGATAAATCTCAGTAGACGAGCTGCAAGAATTTGTTTCGATAATCCTTTCTATTAAAGTATTGAAAGATCGAATGTTTATCTAGGTTCTTCTGATCCCTAAATAAATGTTTCGTATTGAAAGTGCGGCATGGTGAAAGCCTTGTTCCCTATCATGCAGTATTCCTATTGATTCTTGGTTTCAATATCTACGAACTGAAAGGTGAGTGGCATCGACGGGCAATGATTTATAAGAAAGAGAGCCCATATTTTTATGAAGTTGGTCGCTGTACTTTTACAAATCGATTTAAGGGCTGTTTTGCTTTTGATGCTTGTGACTATGGATTAACGTCCAAAATGAGGGAAGTTTCTAAGAATCCAGTATAATTTGGTTGACTTTAATCCTCAGAAGGGTTAAGTCTTTGCATAAATTAACTTCGGGAATGAACGAATAAGAAACCCATTGACTCGTCAGTCAGTCTAATGAAGCAACACCGAGACTTCCCCTTCTTAGGTTTATCTCAATGATCGATAGGTTAGGAAATTACTGCCTGCATCTCAGAAACCGTCATTTTTTCCTTATTGATGCCTTTGCCTTTGCATTTATTCCCCTCTTTGCACTGAGCTTGCGTCTGGATAGTGCCCTGGGCTTCATCCTTACATTTGATCGCTATCAAGCAGATTTGATGCTAATCACCTTGCTGTTTATGGTGATTAAGCTCACAGTGTTCTTATCTGGTGGTTTTTACAAGCAATATTGGCGGTATGCCAGTATTGATGAACTGAGTCATGTTGCGGTCTTAACTGGCTCGGCCGTTATTCTGCAAACACTCTCGTTTGCAGTCCTTAAATCGTTATCCATTGTCTCTCTTCCTCGTTCATTACCATTTCTTGATGGTCTATTGAGCTTACTGATCATTGGCGGTATCCGGTTTAGCGTCCGGGCCTTGGAACGCAAAAAGCAGCGCGGTCATACCTCGGAACCTAGAGATCTAAGAAAGAAAGCACTCATTATTGGTGCAGGAGATGCTGGTGTATCTCTTGTCCAAGAGCTTGAGCGTAATCCACACATTGGTTTATTGCCTATAGCCTTTGTTGATGATGATCCTGCCAAATTAAACCTGAGAATTCGAGGGTTGCCCGTTGTCGGCAATCGCAATGTTATTCCTGACCTTATCTATTCTTGGCATATTCAAACAGTCATCATTGCGATGCCTTCTGTATCAGGAAGGAACTTGAGAGATATTGTGGCTCTGTGTCAAATGGCTGGTGTTGAGACATTGACTCTGCCTGCCCTACAAGATGTGCTGATGGGGCAGGGAAATCTTCAACATAGTATTAGGGAAATCCGCATCGAAGATCTTCTCCGTCGGGAACCGATTCAAACAGATATTGATCGGGTTCGCCAACTTCTAAAGGGGAAGAGAGTACTGGTGACGGGCGCAGGGGGGTCGATTGGGAGTGAACTCTGTCGACAAATTTTTCAGTGTTCTCCGGCAGAGATTATTCTACTGGGTCATGGAGAGAACTCTGTCTTTCAGATACAGCAAGAGTTGCAGCAAATGTCTCTCTCAGTTGTGAGTAATGGCCACTTGCCTTCTGTACCCACTCTGAGACCGTTTATTGCGGATCTCCGCCATCCGTCTCGTTTGCGATTTGCATTTGAAGAGTTTCGACCGCAAGTTATTTTTCATGCAGCGGCTCATAAGCATGTGCCTTTGATGGAAGATAATGCGCCGGAAGCGATTACGAATAATGTTCTGGGTACTAAGTCTCTGACAGATTTGGCAGTGGAATTTGCAGTAGAGCATTTTGTGATGATCTCTACGGATAAGGCTGTCAATCCCACCAGTGTCATGGGGGCCAGTAAGCGTGTTGCTGAGATGATTGTCCTGCAAGCAGCTCGAACCAGTGGCATCCCATTTGTCGTGGTGCGGTTTGGCAATGTTTTGGGAAGTCGAGGGAGTGTGATTCCCACATTCAAACA
>CALDHF010000118.1 GCA_937941595.1 uncultured Acaryochloris sp.
TAGCATCATTTTAGTTGAATTCTCATACTTACCGGGAGCATACTATGTTTCTAAAAAATAATCAGATTATGCTCAAGCTCATTAATTTAGTAGTAATTAGAGCACACAAAACCAGGCATTTAACTATTCATAAAACAAAAAATTAATACTCCGACACTCATTGCGATAAATCTAGATTATGAGCTTTCTGGTTAGTGATAAGTTTATTATTTCATTAACATAAAAATCTAATTAAAAAAGTTTCATTCTATAGAATAATTAGAAATCAAGTATCAAGAATTAGGAACGATTTTTGTCATAAACATATAACTTGTTGTTTTTCCAAGGTCTTGTTTTATATAAAACTGCTACATAAATGATTAACTTCTCAAAAAATGACGAATTCTGGAGATACTCCTCCAGTAAATACTTGCTATCTAATATATGACCACCTGAAGTCCAAATACCATAAATACCTCTCGCGATAGCAC
Organism: uncultured Acaryochloris sp.; assembly: GCA_937941595.1. Taxonomy (GTDB): domain Bacteria; phylum Cyanobacteriota; class Cyanobacteriia; order Thermosynechococcales; family Thermosynechococcaceae; genus Acaryochloris. Next base: position 471 of record CALDHF010000118.1, read on the forward strand.
GATCACAATATTTATAAGTCTCTGGGCACTGCTGACGAAGATAATAGGCCATTGCAATTTGATTCCTAGATTTTTTCTTTTTGGCATACCTACTATTTTGAAAAGTCCCTTCATTACCCTTATGTATCGATTGAAGAGTAAGAGCTGAATTCAGAAAATATCCTGGACTTTTATAGATAGCTAAGCTAGTGATAAAACGATCTCCAGCTTGTTCTAATTTTATTGGCATTGGCAGGATAGATTCAAGTAGTTTTTTAGAAAAACATAGTCCAGATGTTGACGGTGCATAGAATCCTAAGTGACCATCCTTTAAGTTTTGTCTAAAATCACAATAAGTCGATAAGTCTTTTGAGAGCTTTGGGAAAGAACGGGTTTGAGTGATAACTTTGCCAGAATATGCACAGATTAGTAAAAGTGGGTGAAAGCACCACCCAATATTCGGATTACACTGAAAAACATTAACTATATTCTCAACTTTATTCTCAACAAATGAATCATCGGAATCCAAGAAACAGACAATATCACCAGTGCTGACTTGAAAGCCAACATTCAATGTTGAAGTGTGATTTTCATTCTCTTTAAAGATCGCAATTAATTGTCCTTTATAACCAGAGATTACATCATGTGAAGTATCAGTAGAACCGTCATCCACAACAATTAACTCGATATTATTATACGTTTGATTCAGGACGCTTTCTATCGCATTAACTAGAAAATTTGCATAGTTGTAATTGTTAATAATTACGCTTACTTTTTGTGATTCTGTCATATTCCGAAAGTGTGTTCTTGGTATTCAAAATACCTGGGACTAGAGGATTTATGGCAAGCTGTTAACTTATCTAGCCCACATTGAGCAGATGAGCTAATAGAATAGACACTATTTCTCACCAAGTTGGTATGTGGCCTAGAATGACGGAAGCTGCGATTTGGGACAATTTTGTATACATGCACTCTCAGTACAGGACAAAAGCTTGAAAGCCCAGTTGGAGGTAAGGTTTCATAGAGATAACTACCCCTCACAATGAAACCCTATGAATCAGATTACTCTTCTTCGTCAAACCTTGCAGCCCCACTTGCAGTGGCATGGTACCCACCTCAGCTTTGTCGCCTTGTTTTTGATAGCCTTATTTCGGGTAAAGACCGTAAACCTTACGGAATTGGCCATAGGATTTAGAGGTAAAACAGAAGCTCGCTACAAATGCTTACAATGATTCTTCCGCACTTTTGAGCTAGATTACTATGACTTTGCCCATACGGTAGCGTCCTTGATGGATATCCCTGAACCTTGGGTCTTCGGTCTTGACCAAACCCAATAGCAATTTGGGTCAGTCGTTTTTAATATTTTGACTTTGGGAATTATTCATGAAGGCGTTGCTTTTCCGGTGCCGTGGTGAATGCTCGATAAAAAAGGAAATTCCAACACTCAAAAGCGCATGGACCTGCTGGATGAATGACAACAGTTATTTCCTCAGCGACAGGTCCGAGAGTTTATGGGAGAACAGTGGTTGGAGTATTTGCTGAAGCAAACTCGTATGCTTTTCCGAATTCGCATTAGTGACAGTAACAAACTCTCCAAGAGAAGGACAGCTCTCAAAGGGAAGGTTGTTTTTGCTCATTGATAACCCTAACAGACTCAGGTTCTCAAAAATCGTCGATGCTTATGTGGCCTTTGGGTTTATGTCGCTGCACTCAAGCTTGAGGATGGGAAGCTACTGATTGTCGTGACAGCCTATTCACCTCAAACAGCGATCTCTGATTATGTACATCACTGGAGCATTGCAACCCTCTTTGGCATTTTTAAAACCCGTGGATTTTGTCTCGAACCTAACCATATACAAAATGTAGAGCGGCTCAGTAAGTTATTTGCATTACTGACTTTGACACTGTGCTGGGCCTTTCGCACGGGACAATGGTTACACCAACATAAACCTCTCAAACTCAAAAAATATGGCAGAAGAACCAAAAGCATCTTTCGATATGGCTTTGATCATCCAAGAGGCATTGTCCTCAATCTCGACCAGAGAGCAGATGAGTTCCGGGAGGTGTTACCTTTTTTGTTCTGTACTTGAGCTTTGAGTAGCTGTGAAGTATGAAAAAGTTTCTCCTGCTCTAGGGGACTGCCAAACCTACAAAGCGGCTTCAACCCAATCTAGGAGGTAGGGCATGGGGGAGTCAAACTTATACCTAAGCTTATACAACACCAACCAATACTTGGATGCGATCGCAAACACCGACCTGGAATACTTAAAAAGTAAGGGAAATGCGATGACAAACTTTTGACGATTAAGCAAGTCTCTCTTATCAAATTTTTCTGTTTCACGTCTGAGTCACTTAACTCACTCACTCCAACATCTCACCTCATCTGATGCGTACTCTCAGCAAATCTGTGTGGTGCTGGTCTCGGCGGATGGTTTTATGGCCAAGTCAGAGTGGGATGTGGGTTCTGAGTGTGGCAAAGCAGTGCTAGCGAGGACAACAAATCCATTGATTTTCACCTCAAAGCAGATCCTAATGCCCCATCGGTTGTAGCCATAGTACCGATGGGGTTTTTCCTGTCTATAAATGCGGATCGAAGGCTGGGCTAGACTAAAGACAATGCACAGGTGCCGATCAAATACATGGATGCGGAAGAAGCCCTCGCAAGGGTTGAAGATTGGGTAGTGGTCCAAACCGGTGAGCGTCTGAGCGAATTGCAACGGATTATTTTGCAACAGGTCTGGCAAGGACGGAAATATGCAGACATTGCTGATATCTACCGTTGTACGGAAGGCCATGCCAAAGATATCGGCTCTGAGTTATGGAAACTTTTGTCCCAGGTCATCGGTGAGAAAATCACCAAAAAGAATCTTCGCCTGGTGGTCATAGACCACATCAATTCAGGCCCTGAAGCGGCTGTAAGCCCAACACGGGCAGAAGACCTGACCCCTGATTTTGTGGGTCGGCGGCAGGCCATGGCCGATTTAAAGCAGTCTGCTCAACAAGGGGCAACGGCGATCGCCATCCAAGGCGAAGGGGGCCTGGGCAAAACGACTCTGGCTCAGCAATATCTCCAAAGCCAGGGCTATGAAATCGTCCTAGAGATATTAATGGCCAAAGAAACTGCCAATATTACCTCCGTCGAAGGGGTAGTGGAGGAATGGCTCACCTACGATTTACAAGAAGATCCGGGCTTGGAATTTGGGATTAGCCTGGATCGTTTGAAACGCCATCTCCACCGCCGTCGGATCGGTATTCTCGTTGACAACTTAGAACCGGCCCTTGATCAGCAGGGGCTTTTGATTGCGGAGCATCGTCGATATTTAGAGCTGTTGCGAGTTCTTACGGATTCCAGGAATAAGGGGTTGACCTTGGTAACCAGCCGCGATCGCATTTGTGAAGCCAGCCTCACTCTCCAGCATTACCGACTACCCGGTTTAGATTTGGCCGCTTGGCAACAGTATTTCTCATATCAGGGGATATCAACCAAGACCCAAATTGTGGAGCAAATGCATCGGGCTTATGGGGGCAATGCCAAAGCCATGACCATTTTATGTGGTTCCATTCGATCAGACTTCGCTAACGATCTAGCAGCTTTTTGGCACGATCAACAGCATGACCTGTTGTTAGCCGCCGATCTCAACAATCTAGTTTCCAATCAAATTAACCGCTTACAGATCTTAGACCCGCAAGCCTATCAGCTATTTTGTCGCCTAGGCTGCTTTCGCTATCAAACCGTGGCAACGGTGCCTACAGAGGGGGTATTGGCCCTACTTTGGGATATTGCCCCAGCCAAACGCCGCTCCAGTATTGTCTCCCTCCAGAATCGTTCTTTAATCGAAGGTCACAAAGGCCAATATTGGTTACATCCGGTCATTCAAGAAGCGGCTATTGCTCGTCTGCGACAGGGCCAAGACTGGCAGCTCGCCAATCAGTCGGCCGCCCAATATTGGACCGAAAGTGTTCAAACCATTGCGTCTACTCAAGATGCGTTACAGGCCCTAGAAGCCTATTATCACTATGGAGCCATCCAAGACTATCCCCAAGCTGCTGCCGTACTCTTGTATGCTCGCGATAACCAGTGGCATCAATATTTGTCTCTGGGGAGCACCCTGTATCGGATGGGACTCCATCAATCTTTGCTCAGTGAGTTACCGGAATTGATCGCGCATCTGCCTTGCGATCGCAAATTTTGTGAACTCCATAACCTCTTGGGGGACTTTTACTGGACCACTGGCAATATTCGCGGGGCCATCGACTATCAACAACAATCCCTGCACCTGGCAACTGAAGCGATCAATTCAACGGTCCCCCCGCTTCCAGACCCACGCACCCTGCACCACCTTCATATTCAAGAACTCGATTCTCGCTTGAGCTTAGGACTCTATCACCTCGATCTATGGGAATTAGAGACCTCTGCCCAGTTTTTTCAGCAGGTAATCGCTCTTGCCACTGATACTGTCCATCATTCCTGGGTTCCCAAAGCCTCGATCTGCTTGGCCTTAGTGACTGCTCAACTCGGACACCTTCCCCACGCCCATACCTTAGTCACCAATGCCGCCGACCTTTTAGCCCTAGATGAAACTAAACTATCGGGTCGCTTAGCCTACTTTAAGCAATTATTAGGCCAAACCTATACCCATTTAGGAGATCTGCCCCAGGCAACGATGCTCTTTGAGCAGGCCTTAACCGTTGCCGAGGCCAGTCACTATCCTCAAATTCAAGCACGCACTCTAATTGGGCAAGCCGTCATTCACTGCCGCCAAAGGAACATCTCGGCGGCCCTCACTCACCATCATCAAGCCATTAACCTCCTCAGCCACATCAATGCCAAATGTGACTTAGCCGAAGCCTATTTTCAACTAGGACTCACCTATCAAACGACCCATAATCTGATCGAACGTGATCATTACTTCCACCAAGCCATTCAGTTATTTACAGTCATGAACGCCCCGTGTCAGGTGCAGCGGGTCCACTCTCAGACTCAGCCCCGCTGATGGAGACGGCGACGTTTTCTGCGACGAACTGCAAACCCTGCCGTCATGAACAACAATAGGGAACAACAAAATCCAACCACCACAGGTATAGCCACACCTGCGGTAAAACAAAAATAATAAATCCCGCCCTTCAACCCTTTCAATCGACCTAATTCCTGCAGATAACTGAGCAGAGTGCCAATCGGCATCACGGTGAGCATTGCCATCATTCCTGCTGCAACAAACCCCGGTGTTGGGCCTACCCGACGTGTCATCCATCCGCCTAGCACTGTAAAAATAATGAACAAGCCAGAGATGAGCAGACCTGCTCCTAGGGTATAAAGAGCTAACATACTAGTTTCTGCTGGGGAATCAGCAGTTTCGACAATCTTCTATACCAATCAGCATACTGAATTACAGGTCGCGCCATGGAATATGTCCACAATAGCTTAAAGATCTAATATCCCTTGGCAGAAAAATCTAGCTGCTGAGAAAACATTACGCGCTTGACCTCAGTTTCGAACGACCCATTCTCGTACAATTTCAAGAGCCTAAACCCAGGTTGAGCTGGGTCCAACGCAAAGACTTTACTCTTAGGGGAAAATTGAATACAAGTAGAGGGGGTGCTGAGGTATGAA
>CALDHF010000119.1 GCA_937941595.1 uncultured Acaryochloris sp.
CACGACGTTTGACCAACAATGCCTGTTCGGTTTCCTTAAAACTTTGCAAAGATAGTCGGACTGCATCCATTCGCTCTTTACCTCGCTCCACCAGGGCGCCGAGCCGTGGAGCTTGCGGTGCAAATCGAAGATCATCCTCAATTTGGATCAAGGTTTTAGCGAGGATGCTTTTCTCTGCTTCTATGAGTAGTTTGAGTTGGGCAATCGGTTGACGTTGTTCTGGATTATCCTTGACCAGTTGGGATAAGTCTTGCAAGGTCGGCTGAATGTCAGGGAGTGCGTCTCGATACGTGTCTAGAAATTTCTGATCCTCCGTTAATCCATAGCCTCTAATCCCTGTTTCCGCATTGATCAGGGCGTTCAGCAATTGGTCACTAGTGCGCAAGACCTTTTGAGTATGCACGACCCATTGATAGGTATTCTCCTCACTTTTGCGGGTACCGATCCAAGCCAAGATAGTGATCAATAAGCAAGTGAGGGGAATCGCCAAAATGACGGTTCCCTGACGGGTAAGGGATAGGTTGGCCCAGACGTTCCGAATCGTGTTTCCCCTTTCCTGTCTATTCTTTTTTGGCTGTGTTTCCGACTGTTTGGGTTGTGTCACGACTCCTGAGTTAGAGTTTGCCCGTCATATTTAGGATACCAAGCCGGAGCGTAAGGCCCTCACCGCAGCTTGAGTGCGATCGTCAGCACAAAGTTTATTCAGGATACTGCGAACGTGGGTTTTGACTGTGCCCACGGAAATATAGAGTTTATCGGCGATTGTGGCGTTGCTACAGCCTGCCACAATTAACTCCAACACTTCTAGTTCGCGATCTGTCAGTGGCTCTGTTTCAATAATGGTTTGGTATTCGGGGTCAGCCGCTTGAATAACTGTGGTTTCTGCTTCAGGGTCGGAGGTGCTCTCTTTCGTTTGAGACGCTTTGGCTTGTTGCAAGACAATCCGGGCGATATTGGGGTCGATCCAAGCATTGCCTTCATGGGTCAGTTGAATAGCCGTCAATAGATCCTCGACACTGACTTCCTTAAGGCTATAAGAATCTGCACCGGCAGCAAAGGCAGCTAAAACAGCGTCATCGCTCGTATTAGCCGTTAACATTAAAACCTTGGTCTCCAGGGATTCATCTTCTGCCTGGGCCTGTTTGAGCTGCAGGGTAACCTCAATGCCATCAATATCCGGCAGGCCGATATCCAAAATAGCCACATCTGGCTTGTATTGCTGAATCATCTCTAAGCCTTGACGACCATTTGGCGCAGATCCCAAGACCTCCACAGCACCACTATGCTGGAGCGCAGCGGTGAGTCCTACACGGCTAAGATCATGGTCTTCGATGATAACAACCTTAATTTTAGACATGGTGGCTTACCTTGCTACGAGTGGGGATAAAGGGATGGGAACGCTAAGAGGCTGTCAAAGATGGATTAGGAGCATTCCTCTCAGACAGGTTTTCTGAATGCTGCGATCCAATGAGATTGTCTGAAACAGCGAGTTTTTTAGTCTGATTTACATTGTCAGCAATTGTCTGGCAAATGTCATCAATGGGGAGATCGTTGGCATCTTGGCCAAAGGGGTTGTCTAGTTCTCGACCGACTTCTTCCAGTCCCAAGAGGATGAAGCTGACCACGGCTACCATCGGCAAGACCCATCCGTGGATTTCAGGGACCCAGCGAAACGGCAACCCGATACAGTAAATCAGGATAAGTCGTTTTAAGTAGATCCGGTATGCGATGGGGAGGGGGGTAGAGCTAATTCGCTCACAACTGCCGATCCCTTCCACCATCTGATTTAATGACTGATTGAGATTAGCGGCTTGGTCGCTATCAATATGTCCTTCCTGTACGGCTTGTTGAAGGTGTATCCCCATCCAAAACGCAATTTGTAGGGGCGGATGGCCGGCTGCTGTCAATGATTGGGCTTGCTCAGGTGAGAGCAAGGCTCGCAATTGATCGTTGATGGGCTCTGATCGGAGGTGCAATTTTGTAGCAATGGCGAAGGCTATCAGCAGATTCAGCAAGGTGTCTCTGTCTGTGGATCGGGGCTGTGGTTGAACGGGCCAGTGGAGTGCAACTTGACGGGCAAAGTTGCGACTGTTGGCAACTAGTATCCCCCAAGCTTTGCGACCGTCCCAAAAGCGATCGTAGGCAGTATTGGTACGGAATACAAGGAGTAAGCCTAGCACTAGGTTATAGACCACATTAGTGGTTAGGTTGCCAATTTCTTTCAGATAGATGGGGTAGCCAAAATAATCGAGACCCCAAATGGTTAACGTGAAACCTACAAAGGCTAGGATTCGAGGCAAGATAATGCCAGCAACGGAGCCATCGATTCTGAAGGTTGTGGCCAGCCAATTGGATTTCGTTGGAGCGTCCATAAATTTCAATTCAACCTAGCTAGCTGTGTCTGTCCGTTCGGCTTGAGTTTCGATGTATAACTGCATACGGCGGACATTGCGATAGTTAGGGGTCTGTGACTGCTCTTGGTAGAGGGTTGCAGCTTGGTTTAGATCTGCGATCGCAGTCTCGTATCGCTCTTGCAAATAATGCACCCAACCCCGCTGCTCCAAGATTTCGGGGTCTTGTCCAGCGGATAAATCTACGGCCTTGTTGAAAGCTTGGAGGCTATTGACGTAATCCTCCGCAATCAAAGCGTTCATTCCTACGGTTTGCCAGTCCTGAGCTGTTTGAAGGGTATAGGGCAAAGGCCGATGTACGTAAGTTGGTAATTCAAATGCCCGACGCTGATCACCAGGTGTGGCGTTGGCGATGGTCTTGGGCTGGCCTGAGGGCTGGGCCGGGGATTCGCCCAAGGCTATCCCTGGTAGCAGTCCGTTAACGGCAAAAACTAAACATAGGGTTGGTAATAATCTCAAAGGCATAAATGGAGGGGGTAACGACCCCTTAACTTTAAAAAAATCAGCAGATAAAGACATCATCTCAAAGATAGGATTAAGCCTCTGTCTTGGGATAGAGGAGGGCGACAATCTGAGGCATTCGCGAGCCACAATCTCTACCTAAGGGAGGATAGACATCAATATGAGTTATGGCTAGGGGTAGATGAAATTCTAGGGCAACTCTTGTTGAATAGAACTATTCAGATTTGGCTTTAATTTATGGAAAATATGAACCAGCTCTTAAGCGAGCCTCAGGAGGCAATGCCCAAAACTGGCGGTGTTGCCTATCAAAAGGCCCTTCAAAAATGGTCAGAACGACCGACCCAGCTTTTATCCCCATCCCAGTCCTTGCTAAGTTTGGAGTCAGTAGCGCGTACCGATGTTGGACGTGAGCGCACCCATAACGAAGACTTTTTCTCCATCGACCAACAGTATCTCTGCACACCTGATCTGCCAGAGGGCAACCATCGAGGTCTCTACATTCTCTGCGATGGTATGGGAGGCATGGCCAAAGGAGACGTGGCGAGTGCATTGGCCACCAAAACCCTACGAAGTTATTTGAATAGTCGTTGGCATCATCATCTCCCTACAGAAATGAGCTTAGAACTCGCCGTCAATGCGGCCAACAAGGCTATCTACGACCTTAATCAGCAAGAACAGCGGACTGGTTTTGGCTGTATGGGAACGACTGCCGTTGTCGTGTTGGTGAGTAATTCCCATGTTCGATACGTCCATATCGGGGATAGCCGCCTGTATCGGTTGACACGACAGTATGGTTTGCAACAACTCACCACAGACCACAATGCTTATCAACGGGCTTTACGTCGGGGCTACTCCCCAGCAGAAGCTCAAGCCTATGGGGCCCAACTGACCCAGGCCTTGGGGCCATGGTCAGGAGACTCCCTCCGTCCTCAAGTTCAAACCCTAGCCGTGGAAGAGGATACGGTTCTACTCCTTTGCTCTGATGGCTTGAGCGATCATGATTTGCTAGAAAACCATGTGAATAGTCATCTGATGGGGCTGTTAGATTTTCGTACCGACCTTGCCAACGGGGTCGATGCCTTGATGGCACTCGCCAAACGAGAAAATGGACACGATAACATCACTGCGACAGCAGTTCGTCTACAGCCTCAAGTCTAGAAAAGTAGTCCAGAATAGCAGATGAGCGTAAAGTAGAATTCAACACTGAGTTACTGACTGGAGCCATGCCCTAGAAAATTTAAAGTAGTGCCAAGGATATGACCTCTGACTCTCAAACCCATTCCCCTTTTTCTGCGCCCCCATCACCATCAATCAAGGATAGCCAGCAAACCCTCGACGCCTTACCTACCGTGATTTGGGAAGCTGACCCTCAAGGTCAGGTCAATTTACTCAGTGCCCGGTGGCAAACCCTAACGGGACGCGCGCCAGTAGACAGCTTAGGGGATGCGTTTTGGCAATCGGTGGCACCGACAAGACGGGAGCACAGTCGTCAGCAATGGAACATGGTCTTTCGGCACCAGCAGATCTTTGAGATCCATCTCGATCTATGCTTGGCCAACGGCAGTCTTCGCCCGGTCCTCGTCCAGGGTGAACCGATTTGGGATCAACAGGGTCGCCTGAAAAACTGGGTGGGAACAGTACAGACAATACATACTGCCCCCCTCTTGCAAACTGAATTGGACAATAGTCAAAAATTCTTGCAAGCAGTTTTGGATAACCTGTCCAACGGCATCGTTGCCTGTGATGCTCAAGGGGCATTGACCGTCTTCAACCGTGCCACCCAAGAGCTGCATGGACTGCCGCTGCGCTTCATCCCGGCAGAACAATGGGCTGACTACTACGATTTGTATGCAGCAGATGGTAAAACACCACTGTCTCAGAAAGACATTCCCTTATATCGAGCGTTGCAAGGAGAGTCGATCCAAAATGCCGAGATGGTGATCCAGTCCAGACAGGGGCCCTCCCGCACGGTTCTCGCCAACGGCGATCCCATTTTTGCTAAAGACGGCCAAAAATTGGGGGCTGTCGTAGCGATGCAGGATATCACCGACTGGAAGCGAGCGGAGTTGGAATTACGCGAAAGCGAAGATCGATGGCAGTTGGCCCTTCTGGGAACAGGAG
>CALDHF010000120.1 GCA_937941595.1 uncultured Acaryochloris sp.
CTTCCACCTGGCCCCGGCTATCTCCAAAATTTAGATAACCCTTTTGGTAAGATTATCCGCATCAATCCCTTACAAAACGAGAGTAACTCATACTCGATTCCCAACTCAAATCCCTTTGTCGGTGACCCAGGTGCTGCTCAGGAAATCTATGCACTGGGTTTCCGCGATCCGCAAACCTTCAGTTTTGGCAAGGACAATGCTGGTGAGGATGTGCTGATTACCTTTGATATTGGAGCTAATGAACGAGAGGAAATTTCTCTGGTCCGATCCGGCGGTAACTATGGTTGGGGTCGATTTGAAGGCACTCGACTAAACAATACAGAAGAGACTCTCGCCACAGGCACAGTCAACTCGCCGCCCGTACTCGAATATGACCATACCACAGGTGGATTTGCCATCATCGGGGGCATTCGGGTCACCGATCCCAATAATCCTAATTTTGCCGATCAGGTTTTGTTCAGCGACTTACCAACTGGCAAATTCTTCTATGCAGACTACCAGGAGTTGCTACAGGCAGAATCTAATGGCTCCCAGGCGCGCTTCTTTGAAATCAACAGTTTTACCAAAGACGGGGTTACTGTGACCGAAAATGCTGGCGGTGGCAGCACTAATCCAGGGGTAACCTTTGAAGATGTCGTCAGTCGGGACCGAGGAGACGCACGATTTGGCACCGATGAGCAAGGCAACGTTTATATCGTGACTAAGCAGGCTGGCAATATCTTTCGCACCGGTTTGGTTCAAGTTTGATCACAACTTGCTATACCAACGATCAATTTTTCAAGGACAACTATCGACTATATAGAGCTATCAGAAAACAGTTGTATAGTTTGCTGAAACTACTTCACAACTGTTTTTGCCTATTCAACTCTTTGGATCTTACTGAGTGTTTAGGCAGTATATCAACATGAAAAAAGCTGTCATGCTCTTCATGGGTGCATTGGTGATGTGCATTGTATTTTTCTACATTCACCTAGCTGTAGGAGCAAGTATCTTGGGGCCAAAGACTGAGGTGAGTGAAGCATGTAAATCTATGACGGCAGGTATGAGTTTGCCAGAAATTAGCGAAATCGCCACTCAATATGAAGATATGGACATCTTTACTGATGGGAAAGAGTCATTGCAGGTCAGTAAAGTATCGGGAGGATGGATCTGCGTTTGTAAGGCAACTCTAGAAGCCGATAGTGCTGGAGACGTGCTAGTTGCCGCTTTGGACAAGGTATTTTGTAGTGATTGACTCAGCAGGATGAGAGAACCCATCAATATTTTGGGCACTGCGACTGATTAACTCAAACAGATGAGTATTTACTACCTGTACGAAGCCAACGTCAACCCCTACTATAGAAACAAGTAAATCTTAAGAAAAGATTAAATTCCAAGTCAGTCACTCTTTTCTATCTGTTGTTAATCTTAGGAGGTGGTGATGTTATCCCCCCCCTGTCTCAAAGCACTATGGCATGTCGTTGATATTACTTCTACGGGTGATCTGCTCACCCTAGATGATCACAAGCTCACAGATCGGCTACATCAGAAAGTTGTTGAGCAGCAGGCTCTTGACCGCAAAGAACGAGCAACGCTAAGGGAGTATATTCGGACGCATTTACTCCTCATTCGCGATCTGGCAGACGATCGTCCGTCAAGAACCGGGCTACTCAATACCTAAAAATAGAGCTTCTCCAATCTCTATCTTCTGGTGTAGTCGTTGCCTCATCAGTTTGCTGAATTCCCTGCACTAACAGGCGTAACTCAGATTGGCCTTAAGGAACTTGCCAAATTCGGTTGTGGTAATCCGCTTCTTTATCCACATTTATAGCGGCATGTCCGTGATCGTGACCGTGGCCATGTCCGTGATCATGGCTATGACTATGGGGTTCCTCGCCATTGAGAGCCGCGAGGCGGAACTTACAGAGTTCACAATTCATATGGACTTGGCCCAATTGGGTTTCTAGCTCTCGTTGGCGCAGCACTTGCACGAGGGCAGGGTGGAGTCCCATTTCTGGTAAACAGGTAATCTGAGTCTCTGGGACTGCGGCCTGTTGCTGGGCTGAAATATCAAAAATTTTCTCGACTAATGTCCCCGTAAACAAGAAATAGGGGACAACAACAATTCGCTTGGGTTGGTATAAACGCGCGCGGCGAAATCCTTCTTCTAAACGGGGATGGGTAATGCCAATAAAGCAGGTTTCTACGGTTTGGTAGCCGCTGCCTTCCCACAAGATCCGCGCCATTTTACTGACATCACTATTGGCATCAGGGTCACTGGAACCCCGACCTACAAATAGCAGAACTGTCTCTTCACGGGAAATGCCTTGAGGGTTATGCTCGGGGGCATCCAGAAATTCTAATCGCTGCTTCCAGAGATCCAAGATACCGGGAGTAATACCAAAATGACGACCGTAGTGGTATTTGAGTTGAGGATGACGCTTGCGAGCCAAGTCTAGCTCATTGGTGACATCGAATTTGTTGTGACGGGCAGCAAACAGCAAAATGGGCAGAGCCGACAATTCTGTATAGCCCTTGTCTATGCAGTGATCGACCACTTCTTGAATGCTGGGACCTGTTAGTTCTAAAAAGCAAGGAAATACAGGTCGAGAGGTATCTAACTCTTGATACAGGGTGGCAAAATCTAGAAAACATTGTCTGCCACTCTCATTCCGAGTGCCATGGCCAATCATTAGCAAAGGCCGCTGTAACGGTAAAGGGGCTAGATCTGCAGCAGTAGGCAAACTGAGAGGGGCAGGTCTGACCACCAAATCTGGGGCATGAGATATAGACATATTGATAAAGACTCCCTACCTGTCTGTTGCAGGTGATGATTAAGGATAATCCCAGAGATGACAAAGCAATTTCATGGGAAAAGAGTAGGCCGGTGACAGAATGGTTTGGTCGGACCTGGGCAAATGCCCACTGTCTACCATACAAACTCTGCTCCCTGGTGGGGTGCAGTCACAGAATTCTTTAAGATGGCTTAAGCCCATCAAAGTAGATTTATTCTCAATAAAGCATCGCCTCAATGATGACTTTGACTTCGTTATCTTGTAGAACCGATCAACCTTCTGACGAGGAAACGGCAGATTTATTTGATTCCAGTACCGTAGGCAATAATTTCCACCGAGAGAATGCCCGAATCACCGCTGCTATTGCCAATTGTCGAAGTTTCTAAACGGACATTGATCACTTTTTTGGCTCCCCACCGGATTGCATCTTCCTTCATCCTGAGCAAAGCCTCTCGCCGTCCTCGATCTAGAAGACTTTCATAGGCAAAAATTTGCCCTCCAACCAGTTTGCTGAGGCTAGCTAGAAATGCCTTGAAATAATCAGATGAAATCACAACGCTGCCCACAAAGAGCTGTGCGCCTTTCGCATCTGGTAAAGGCTGCTTGGCCCCAATATTGTAGACCGGTACTCTTGAGGTTCTATGCTCACGTGCTTTAATGCTGGCATAGTGTTGCTGTTCGGTAACGCTACCCGCGATGTAGCCCAGGGCCAACAAACCGAGAAAAATCCATACTTCTTCCATGGTTAGTCCACCCTGACGGCAGTACCATAGGCAAACAGTTCAGCTGCACCTTGGGCGACAGAAGAGGTGGAATAACGAACGTTCACGACTGCATTTGCGCCCATTTGAGCGGCCTGCTGCA
>CALDHF010000121.1 GCA_937941595.1 uncultured Acaryochloris sp.
GAATCCCTTGAGTAGAGTATCGGTTTCCTTAATCAGCCTCGCTAGTTCTTGAGCCCCATCCAAATCAACATGGCTATAACTATAGGGATTCTCCCCAATTAAGGGGGGCGCTTTTCTCTTCAGGATAGCTTCTAACAGATCAGGCCAAAAGGTTCTCAACACTCGTTCCATCACTTCACCCAGCGGCCCAAAGCGACCATGGGTTAGATCAAGTGCGGCAGAAAATAGATATAGAACTCCGTCAATTCTAGGGCTAGTTGCGGCCATATAAAAGCTCAAGGCACCCCCCATCGATAAGCCTCCGATAGAGACTGTTTCGGCTTTGTCTTCGGCCACATTGATGGCAAATCTGACGTTCGCCTTCCACTCTTCTAGCTCTACGCCTTCCATCCCTTTGGGGTCTTTCAAACCATGAAAGTGCAGAAGCGGAATATAGACGTTATACCCCAGTTCTTGATAGAAATACTCCCCAATTGCGCTCATAAAATAGGGAGAGTCAGACAAACCGTGAACCAGCACAATCGCTTTATCAGTGGGCTGAGTCTGCTCAAAGATGAGGGGATGACAGCCATCCCGCACTAGACCACGGTCGAAATACTTAAATTCTGCATAATACTCATCCCAGATCTGACCAGATATACCTGCAATACTCTGTGTCATCTTGGTTCCTCAGTTGCTAGAGAACAATAAATTGATTGACCGATTGAACAATAGCTAATGCTAAATCTTCTGCATGGATAGATGTCTCAGAGGACGGCAATACCTATCCTAGGAGGGGGGAAGACCGATCCAACTTCCGTCCCATCCCTCTTTACAATGGCAATATATGTGCTGACCGAACTCATCCATCCCCATTGTCCAGGAGGTCCCCTTCAATGCAACCCACTAATGCCAACCAGTTTACTGAAAAAGCTTGGGCTGCCATTGTGCGGACATCTGATTTGGCCAAACAGGCTCAGCAACAGCAGATTGAGAGTGAGCATCTTCTCCAAGCCCTCTTAGAAGAGGATGGGTTAGCAGGACAAATTTTTAGTAAAGCAGGCGTGGATGTGCAACGGCTCCGCGATCGCACTACCCGCTTTATCGAAGGCCAGCCTAAACTCACGACCCCGAGCAGTTCTGTCTTTTTAGGTCGGAGTTTAGATACCCTGCTGGATCGAGCAGATACCCTCCGCCAGTCTTATGGGGATGACTTTATCTCCATTGAGCATCTGGTCCTGGGATATATCGATGATGATCACTTTGGCCAAACCCTCTTCCGGGAAATTGGCATCACGGAGCCTCAGCTAAAGCAAGCCGTGACCGAGATTCGCGGCAGCCATAAAGTCACCGATAAAAATCCAGAAGGTAAATACGAGTCCCTGGAAAAATATGGCCGGGATCTGACCGCACTCGCCCGCGAAGGCAAGCTGGATCCGGTAATTGGTCGAGATGATGAAATCCGCCGGACCATTCAAATCTTGTCCCGACGCACCAAGAATAATCCGGTACTCATTGGCGAACCCGGCGTCGGTAAAACCGCCATTGCCGAAGGCTTAGCCCAGAGAATTGTGGCTCGGGATGTGCCAGAATCGTTGCGCGATCGCAAACTGATCGCCCTAGATATGGGGTCCCTGATCGCCGGAGCCAAATATCGCGGTGAATTCGAAGAACGCCTCAAATCCGTCCTCAAAGAAGTCACGGAGTCAGACGGGTTGATGATTCTGTTTATTGATGAAATCCACACCGTCGTCGGAGCAGGGGCCAGTCAGGGAGCCATGGATGCGGGCAACTTGCTAAAACCCATGCTGGCCCGAGGAGAACTGCGCTGTATCGGGGCCACCACCTTAGACGAGTACCGCAAATATATTGAAAAAGATGCCGCCCTAGAGCGACGCTTCCAGCAGGTCTATATCGACCAGCCCAATATTCCCGATACCGTCTCAATTTTGCGGGGTCTGAAAGAGCGCTATGAAGTTCATCATGGCGTCAAGATTTCCGATAATGCCCTCGTGGCCGCGGCCACTCTTTCCACTCGCTACATTAGCGATCGGTTTCTCCCGGACAAGGCCATTGACCTCATGGATGAGGCCGCAGCCAAACTAAAAATGGAGATTACCTCCAAGCCAGAAGAACTAGACGAAATTGATCGCAAAATTTTACAGCTAGAGATGGAACGCCTATCCCTAGAGAAGGAAAGCGATCGGGCCTCCCTCGAGCGTTTGGAACGTCTGGAACAAGAGCTAGCCAATTTACAAGAAGACCAAAAGACCCTCAATGCCCAGTGGCAGTCCGAGAAACAGATTATCGACGATATTCAAACCATTAAAGAAGAAATTGATCGGGTCAATATCGAGATTCAGCAGTCAGAACGCAACTACGACCTTAACCATGCCGCAGAACTCAAGTATGGCAAGCTCACCAATCTGCAACGCCAGCTCGAAGACTCCGAAACCCAATTGGCTCAGCGCCAAACCAACACCAACTCCATGCTCCGAGAAGAAGTGCTCGAAGCAGATATTGCCGAAATCATCTCCAAATGGACAGGCATTCCTGTCAGCAAGCTGGTGGCCTCGGAAATGGAGAAGTTGCTGCACCTAGAAGACGAACTGCATCAACGAGTCATTGGCCAGGAAGAAGCAGTGACGGCAGTGTCTGATGCGATTCAGCGATCGCGGGCGGGTCTCGCTGATCCCAAGCGGCCCATCGCCAGCTTTATTTTCTTAGGCCCCACAGGGGTAGGTAAAACCGAGCTGGGTAAAGCCCTAGCTGCCTATTTATTTGATACCGAAGATGCCATGGTCCGCATCGACATGTCGGAATATATGGAGAAACATACCGTAGCGCGCATGATCGGTGCCCCTCCCGGCTATGTGGGCTATGACGAAGGTGGGCAGCTCACCGAAGCCGTGCGCCGCCGCCCCTACTCGGTGATTCTGTTTGATGAAATTGAAAAGGCCCATCCCGATGTCTTCAATATCATGCTGCAAATCCTCGATGATGGCCGGGTCACAGACTCCCAAGGCCGCACCATCGATTTCAAGAATGCCGTGATTATTATGACCAGCAATATTGGCTCTCAATATATTCTGGATTTGGCCGGGGATGACAACCGTTATGGAGAAATGCAACGCCGGGTCATGGAGGCCATGCAGTCCCACTTCCGACCTGAATTCCTGAATCGGATTGATGAACTGATCATTTTCCGCAGTCTGCGCAAAGATCAGCTGCGCAACATCACGCAATTGCAGGTGAAACTTTTGGAAAAACGCTTGAGCGATCGCAAGATGTCCTTGCAGCTCTCAGCATCAGCCCTTGATTTCCTCGTAGAGGTGGGGTATGACCCCGTCTACGGTGCCAGACCCCTAAAGCGGGCGATTCAAAAAGAACTCGAAACCAACATTGCCAAGGCCATTTTACGGGGAGAATTTGGGGAGGGAGATACCATCCTCGCCACCGTCGAGAATGAACGCCTGACCTTTCAACGCAAGGGGGCAGAAGTCCTGGCTGCGTCTACATGAGCACCCCCAATCCTCGACAACTCGCTTTTCAGGGTCTCAAAGCCGTCCATAAAGGTGCATTTGCAGATGTGGCCTTGAATCGGGTTATGTCGACGGCCATGCCTGTCGTCGATCGTCGCCTGCTGACGGAGTTGTTATATGGGAGTGTGCGTCGCCAGCGAACCCTGGATGCCCTTATTGATCAATTTGCTAAAAAGCCTGCCCATCAACAACCCCCAGACCTACGAGTGTTACTCCATCTGGGTTTATATCAGCTCCGCTATCTCCAGCAAGTCCCCACCCCTGCTGCTATCTTCACCACTGTAGAACTGGCCAAGGACAATCGACTGGCGGGCTTATCCGGCTTTGTGAATGGGTTGCTGAGACAATATGCCCGAGCCGCAGATACCGCAGAGGACCCCCTAGAGCTGCCTTCTGATCCGATTCAACGCTTAGGCATACTGTACAGCTACCCCGACTGGATCATCCAAGTTTGGTATGACCAACTGGGCCTTGCCGAAACAGAACAACTCTGCCGCTACGGGAATCAGTCCCCTAGCATCGACCTGCGGGTTAATCCCTTACGAGCCGATCGGGATACCGTCCAAACCCAGTTAGCGCAAGCTGGGGTGACCAGCCACCCGCTCCCCCATTTGCCCCAAGCCTTAAGAAGCGAAGGCAAGATGGGAGCCATCCCACAGCTTCCGGGTTTTCAGGAAGGCTACTGGACCGTTCAGGACGCCAGTGCCCAACTCGTTAGTCATATCCTCAATCCTCAACCGGGTAGCGTTGTCCTCGACGTCTGTGCAGCCCCTGGCGGTAAAACTACCCACCTGGCAGAACTAATGCAGAATCAAGGGCAGATTTGGGCTTGCGATCGCACCCCGTCTCGCCTCCGAAAACTCAACCAAAATGTACAGCGGTTAGGGGTCAGCAATATTCAAGTCTGGACCGGAGACAGTCGCCAACTTCCAGACGAAATTCCCGCTGCCGATTCTGTGCTCATAGATGCCCCCTGCTCCGGCTTGGGTACCCTCCATCGCCATGCCGATGCCCGCTGGCGCCAAACCCCAGCCAAGGTTGAGGAATTATCCATCTTGCAATTAGAACTCTTACAAACCAGTGCCCAAAGAGTAAAACCCGGAGGACAGTTGCTCTACGCCACCTGCACCCTCCACCCCCAAGAGAATGAACAGCTGCTAGCCCATTTCCTAGCAAGCTCTCCAAATTGGCGCATCAAACCCATCCAGACCGAGATCCCTCACCAAAGCGCGAACAAACCTGGGACAGGTATCAAAATCTGGCCTCATCAGGGAAATATGGATGGTTTTTTTATGGCCCAGCTGCAATATCTGCCCCAATAGCAATCAGCATCACGCCATCTTAGCCCTTACTTCAACACCATTGAAATTTATACTGAGTATTGCTTCTGAATATTATCGATGGCGTCCAGCATTAGAGATACTAAGCACAAGATGGCAACCAAGCTGCACAAAGTCAGTTTGGGGTTAGGGCTATTGGTATTAACAGCCTGTACGGATCACGGTGTGCAATCTACCCCGGAAGGCGTAGTCCAAAAGGTATTAGAGGTTGCCAACTCAAAAAAATATGAAGAGTTAAGCGAGCTATGTGCCCCAGAAGCCGATCAAGGCATCCAAAAAATTTGTGACCTCAATGATGCTGATGAAGACGCTCAAGCCCAGTTCTCTACATTTGTCTCCAAAGGGCGTTTGGGACCGTCTCAGATTAAAGGTGATAGCGCAACCGTCAGTCTTAAAGGTGAGAACGGCAAAGACGATGGCAAAGTTTTCCTGGTCAAGAAAAAGGGGCGATGGTATATGGTGGGCAGCGAGTAAAACTACAGCGCCTCTCTAAGGAAAAAGCCATCCGTCCCCAATCGCTTTCCCCTATGGACAACAACTCCAACCCTTAGAGTTGGGTCATTTTTGAAGGATAGATGTTATTCGTCAGGTTCTATCGTGCTGGTCAGACTATGCATCTTCAACGTTTCACAATAAAATTCTGCATGCTCAAACTCACAGGTAATCACAAGGGCAATG
>CALDHF010000122.1 GCA_937941595.1 uncultured Acaryochloris sp.
CCCCGCGTATAAGCCAATGTTGCCCGCATATTGACCGGGAGCATAGCCTGCATTTTCCAGGGCTTCCTGAGCCAGCTCTAAAAACAGCCGCGCCTGGGGATCCATGATCTCGGCTTGGCGAGGGCTAATGCCGAAAAAGGCAGCATCAAAATGTTCCGCCCCTTCAATAGTGCCCTTGGCCCGAACATAGTTCGGATCCATACGTTGTTCTGGATCAACGCTAGGGTCAACTTGATCGTCTTCAAAAAAAGTGATGGATTCTAAACCCGTGCAGAGGTTAGACCAGAATTCATCAATAGTTTGAGCGCCAGGGAACCGACCCACCATGCCGACAATGGCAATGCCTGCCTCAGCCATTCCTGGTGTATGGGGTTGCTGAGGCGACCTCTCAGGCCCCGTCGGCTGCTGGGCCTGAGTTAAATATTGAGCCAATCGTCGAATCGTGGGGTATTGATAAACCTTCACGGCTCGCAGGGGCTGCCCCAGTTCCGTCGATAAACGGGAAGCCATCTGCAAACTCAGAATTGAGGTGCCCCCAGCATCAAAGAAGTTATCGTCCGTCCCCGCTTGCTCTAATCCTAAGAGTTCACACCACAACTCAGACAGCCTCTTCTCCATAACGGTTCGAGGAGCAATCGGATTCGCTGATGTTGCTGGTTTTGATCGGGGTAGGTTTCTTTTATCGACCTTGCCATTGGGGGTCAAAGGAATCGCATCGAGAACCATGAGTGTGGCCGGGACCATATACTCAGGCAACCGTTGCTGCAAATATTTCTTAATATCGTCCAGATCTAGGTTGGCACCCTTCACTGCGGTTACATAACCCACGATGCGTTTATGGGTGGGACGGTCCTCCTCTACGACTGCGATCGCATCTCGTATCGCTTCATGTTGACGCAGGGCATGCTCGATTTCACCCAGCTCAATTCGGTATCCCCGGATTTTGACTTGCGTATCAACCCGACCCACAAATTCGATCGTGCCATCCTCTAGATACCGAACCAGATCCCCCGTTCTGTAGAGTCTGGACTTGGGATCGTCACTAAAGGGATTCTGGATAAATCGCGCTTCGGTAAGGTCGGGACGATTAATATACCCTGCCGCTAACCCATCTCCCCCTACATACAGTTCTCCTGACATGCCAAAGGGCACAAGGCGACAGGCGGCATCCAAAATATAAACTTGGGTATTGCCGATGGGACGGCCGATGGGAATAGAAGTCAGGTCATCAGGTAAGTTAGCAGGAATTCGATAACAACAGGTAAAGGTCGTGTTCTCTGTCGGCCCATAGCCATTGATGAATTGGGTGTTCGGCAAGTGCTTTTGAGCCAAACGCACATGGGGGACGGAGAGCGCTTCTCCCCCGGTTAACACCTCTTTGACTCCCTGCAAGGCCTGGGGACATTCGCTAATCACCGTATTAAAGAGTGATGCCGTTAGCCATACACTCGTCACCTGATGTTCAGCAATCACTGTTTGCAGATCTTGTAGCTCTGGCAGACCATTCCCTGGGAAAAGCACGCATCGCCCCCCATGGAGTAAAGCACCCCAAATTTCTAATGTGGCCGCATCAAAGGAAATGGGTGCGAGCTGTAGCCAGGTTTGGGCTGCATCTAAGGCGGCGAAATCATTCCCGAACACCAGCCGCAATACCGCCCGGTGGGGCACCGCTACCCCTTTGGGACGACCAGTGGAACCCGAGGTGTAATTGATATAGGCAATGGCATCAGCATCTTGCTCAACCGTAACTGGAGCTTGCTCGACGGAGGTTAAATCCTGATCCCATCCTGGTTCTAAGCACAGCACAGTCGCACGATGAGGAGGAAGCTGAGGCACCAGCTTTTCCTGGGTCAAAATCACAGGAGTTTGGGTATCTGTGAGCATCCACTCTAAACGTTCAGCAGGATAAGTGGGATCTAGAGGAACATAGACACCCCCTGCTTTGAGAATGCCGACTATGGCCACGATCATTTCGATGGATCGCTCCATCATCACCGCAACGTAAGTGCCGGGTGTAATCCCTTGTTGAATCAGTACGTTTGCTAACCCATTGGCTCGCTGGTTGAGGTCACCATAGGTGATACATTGCTGCGATCGCGTCCCTGAATCAGGGAAAATAACGGCAGTATTTTCTGGCCTTCCTAAACTTTGTTGCTCGAAAACTCCCTGGATAGATGAATTTCGCGGAAAATCAGCTATAGTTTGATTTAAATCCGATAGTAATTTTCGACGATCATTATCATCTAAAAAAAAATCTGATATTTCTAGAGGTGTATTAATAAGAGCACATACATTGACTAGCCAAGTCTCACATTGAGAAGCAATACGAGCAAATGGATTAATATTCTCAAGTGTCTCATCGCCGTAAATCGTTAGTTGTATTTGCTCAGAGATGGAAACAAAAATATATAGCGAAGCACCAGGATTTTTAGTTCTTAAGTCATCAATATCTTCTTCTGTAATGGCAGCATTAACGATGGCAATAGAAATATCAAATAAAGGTAGATTGCGATCCCAGCTTGGCCATTGCTTGGCATCTTGAGCTAATACGTTGGCATAAGCCTTTGAGTCAGACCATTGACAAGAAAAATCTTGAATCCAATCACAGACTTTTTGACTTCGATTCACTTGAATACAAACCGGCAAAAGCTCTGAATCAGAAGATTTTGAGAACTTTTTGGAATCAACTAAACATCCAAAGACAACATTACTATCACCACTATAAAGAGAAGCCAAACTAGCAGTCATAGCTTGAAAGACTGCCGAGATTTCTAGCTCATGCTGACGACAAATTTCACATAGAGATGCTGACAACTCTTTGACTAAAGCCCTACTTTCTTTAAAGTATTTTTTGACATAAATTTCACCTACAGTATGTCCAGCACCAACCAACATACAAGTTGACTGAGGAAATCCAGACAAAACAGTCTGCCAATATTTATCAATTGAGGTTGGTGCTGGCATGCGTAACCCAATTGACTTTTCGTGCGACCATACAGCTTGAGAATTAACTCTTTATTATTTCTAGCACAAAATATTACCAACTGACTTCAATTTACTTGTAAAGTCAGCCTAAAAAATTAACGATCAAAACGTCAGCAAAGAAAAATACTCCGTTTTGCTACTCCTCTGCCAGTTTTTTCTCTATAGCACTCTTTTATGCCAAGTTCAGCAGGTTAGCCCCGACTCAAGATCAAGTTGATGCAACGAGTAGGGTTACAAGAGCAGCGCTAATGTTGAGCAGTGCAAATCTTTTTATCACTCAGCAAGAGTTGAGCTCAGGGTGTCCATGACAATTTTGTCAGCCCCGACAAAATTGACAGGGAAATTATTATGGAATGGAAACATACATTCAACTCCAGAGAAGTTAGCAAGTGTCCCAGCTTCTACCGTAAATTCTCAACTGTGGGAAAGATCTAAAGGTGTGATTGAGCTTTAAGAGGTTATGGCCCGAATCAACATGCAAAAACCTGGCACTTGCAACGAAGTACTATCTGGCAAGATCGTATTGCTCACTTTGATGGACAACTTCATACTGACCGTCTGAAAAAAGATACGCACCTCTTCAGGGGCGATTTCTGCAGGTGCAATTCCCTACTGAATACTCTCGCCAGTTGCACCCAGTTGTTGAGTCAAACCTTGAAATAGCTGTTTGGCCTCAGATCTGAGTTCAACTAAACAAAGCTGTCCCCGGTCTCCCATCGAGAACTTCAATGAAGTAATGATTGCAAGCCGATCTTCAGGCTGAATTTGTTGGAGAACACCCCGCATATGGACATTGGCATCATCGAGGGCAGCCTAGATAGCTTCGGCTTCTTCAGCACAGGTGGCATCTAGAATCTGAAATGTCGGTTGATGGGTTTGGGTACGAGTTCGTGCTTGGGCAATAGCGGCAGATGATACGTCTACCCCCATCACCTGGATAAAATGCTGGGCCGAAAATAGGGTTTGCGTGCCATTACCACAGCCAAAATCTATCAGCAGCATCTCTTTAGCAAAAGCAGTTTGCAACTGAGGAAGAAAGGCTGCTAGTTCAGGATTGGTCTGCACATCCCAAAATGCAGGTTCACCACTCAAACAATTGGGACAATTATCGGTCCCAATTGCTTTGGTAGGTGCTAGTTATTGTTATCCCTTAAAAGTATGGAATTAACGCTTAGCGAGCTTCTTTTTCTCTAGCTTTCTTAGACGTACAGATTGGGGCGTCACTTCTACGAGTTCATCTGGACCAATATATTCCAAGGCTCGCTCCAAACTCATATCCACTGGAGCTTGCAACTGCACAAGTTCATCTCCTGTAGACGCGCGGTGGTTAGTCAGGTGCTTGGCTTTGCATACGTTTAGATCTAGATTTTGAGGGCGATTATGTTCTCCAACAATCATTCCCTTATAAACTTTGACCCCG
>CALDHF010000123.1 GCA_937941595.1 uncultured Acaryochloris sp.
AGACCCACTATCAAGGGGTGCCAGGAGCGAAGGAGTATGGATTTCCGTTACGGACATTAGGGGATGCGATCGCGCTCAAGCATCACCTCTTACAGTGCATTGAGCAAGCCGCCCAAACCTCAGATCCAGACCAGCGACAACAGCTATTAACAATCACAATCGTTGGAGGTGGGGCCACGGGAATCGAAATGGCAGGCGCTTTAGTGGAACTCTGTCATCAAGCTTGGCCCCAAGACTATCCCTGGCTTCGGGAGCATCCAGTGCAACTGCTATTGGTGCAGTCAGGCCCCGACCTCCTACCTGAATTTCCGCATTCATTACGTACTTATACCTATAAAAAGCTTTCTAAATTAGGTATAAGAATTCAGGTCAAGACCAAAGTCACGGCCCTTGATGCCACCCACCTCGAACTTGATCGGGGCATACCGATACCCTGTGCAACCACCATTTGGACTACCGGGGTAAAAGCCTCTCATCCGCCAACACCCACCCCTTTACCCCAAGGCAGCCGAGATAAAATTCTAGTGCTGCCCAGCCTGCAACTCCAACCGTATCCAGAAGTCTATGCCCTTGGTGATACGGCTCAGGTTCTAGATCAGACTCTAGCAGGGGTAGCCCCCGAAGCCTTGCAACAGGGCGTTTCTACCGCCCGTAATCTTCGCCGTCAACTCCAAGGTCGCTCCCCCCAACCCTTTCAATATTTCAATAAAGGTCGGTTAGCCATTATTGGTTGCTTTTCCGGAGTAGGCCAGATTGGCCCCTTGCCCCTTCGTGGTTTCCTGGGCTGGTTTCTCTGGTTAGCCGTCCACTTGATTTACACCCCTGGTTACCGCCACCGCTTGCTGATTTTGTTGACCTGGCTGCAATCTTTTGTCACCCGAGAGAAGTTAGCACAGCAAGTATTAGTCAGCTCCAAGTCCAAAAAAAATCATCTTATTTAGAGGATCATTATGACCCGAACATCTAACCCCTCATTACAAGAATTTTCCCTGCTGCTATTACGTCTAGTGGTGGTGGCAATATTTCTCTACCACGGTCTACCCAAAGCCCTTTATTGGGGGATGGCTAGCGAGAAATTTCTAGGCTTTGGCCTACCTGGATTTTTAGGACCCATTACTGGCATTGTCGAAGTGATAGCCAGCGTTCTCATCCTGATCGGCATTCAGAATTTCTGGGCGAATTGGGTATTAGTGGCGATTATTGCGGGTGCGATCGCAACCGTCCAACTTCCCAAAGCTATGAGTGAAGGTGCTTTTATTGCAGGTCTAGAACGAGATTTAATGATCCTAGCTGCATGTGCCGTATCCGCTGCCTTTGGCCCAGGGGCGTTTGCCTTGAATAAGCGCTAGAGTCCTTCTACTCCACTGACGCCAGATATGCTTACTTCTTCGATATCATTCACACTAGAGCACCATGATCCTAGAACACCATGATCTAATTATTGTGATGGTATCTGCCATCACAGTTCTTCCGCGAACCACAGAGTAGCACTGAATTTTAGGTACACTGGCGTAGTGATGGCTCCAGATTACAATACACTCAAGCAGAAATAGAATCGCATGTTCACGATTGATGAATCCAAAATAATTAGTGATTGCTTGCAAGAGGTTTTAACGGCCAGCGGTGCTCTGGCCGCTGGCATTGGTAACTGGAAAACGGGTCAATGCCTATTTAAGGAAGGTCTAAATAAGAGTGACTTTCCCACCTCTAAGATTGAAACCGCTGTTACCCAGAATTCAGAGGTGATTAGAGCAAAACAGAGAGCTGCAGCGGCGCTAGAGTTTGATGACAAAATTGACGATATTCTAATTAGTCTGACTCGCCAGTGGCATATTATGAGACTGCTGAAAGTTGAAGGATACTTTCTGTACTTAGCGTTAGATCGATCAACGTCCAGTATTGCATCAGCCGGGCTTAAGCTAAGACAAGCCAATCGAGAGCTATCAAAAATTCTGGTCAACTATCCATCATAGTAGTCACCATAAAGCCTTTCGCAAATTAACAAGTGAGCGGGTTCCCAGTCACAGCATCTTTGAGATGGCCCCACCAAAACCTCACAGCGCTGGCAAAAATCAGTTGTATCCTGCTCAAGGACCGCAAGGAGATTGTCACGAAAATTAAGGCCAGGATGCGTTCATCAATAAGGTCCACAGCTCAAAACCATTGGCTTGTTCCTAACACCAAATTTTTGGGTCAACTGGGCATGAATGGTGAGTATGGCGATTGCGATCGCAACCGTCCAACTTCCCAAAGCCATGAATGAAGGCGCATTCATGGCTTTGGGAAGTTGGACGGGATTGACTGATTCTGGCAGGCTGTGCCATATCAGCCACCTTTCCCGGTGCATTGGCCTGGAAAAACAAGCGATAAAGTCCGCCTTCCCACCCTATAACTGTGTTCCCATCCCTCTCTCAATGGGGAATCCAGCGTTTCGCCAAGCCATAATATCTCCCTCTAGATGGTAGATGCGGTCAAAGCCTGCTTTCCGCAGACTCGTTTCGGCAATCTGGGCACGGAACCCCCGCTCGCAATAGACAACAACATTCTGTTTTGCAAAGACTTGTAAGGCTTCAATCCGCTGGGGAACGGTCTGGAAGTGAATTTGAATAGCCCCTGGAATATGACCTGCTTCATATTCTTCCACAGTGCGAACATCCAGTATCACGGGGGGATTCCCCGTCTCAATTTGCCCCAGGAGTTGAGCGGGAGTCATGAGTTCATCGGCTTTCCAACTCGGTGAACAGGCTGTTGTCACCAAAGTCATAACGACAACAGCTGTTGCTCCATGCCTAATCAGTGAATCCCTATATGGCATTGCTCATGCCTCAGAAAGATTCAGTCAAGCTCAATAGTTCTGCGGGAGTATGGATCAACACATCAGCCCCGGCTTGTTCTAACTCCGCTACACTACCGTAGCCCCACAACACCCCCACACATCTTGCAAGTCCTTGCCCTGCCACCATATCGCTGGCGCGATCGCCAATCATCCACATTGCCAGTTTCTCTTTAATCTCACTCAATAGCTCAGCCTTATGGCGACGCAATCCGAAGCCTAAAACATCAATAAAGCAGGACCGCAATCCAAAATAATCAATCACGGCTTGGGCAATATCCGTCCGCTTGGTAGTCACGACATACAGTCTATGACCCTGCACAATCAGCTTTTTGAGGAGTTCTTGAATCCCAGGGTACAAAGTATTCTCGGTATAGCCAATCTCGATATATCGCTCTCGATAAAAAGCAACAGCTTGGTTGATCACCTGATCATCTTCCGTCCTCAACAACTCAGCAAATGTCTGGGTAAGGGGTGGACCAATATACTGTTTCAAGTCGTTCGGGTCTACCCTCGAAACCCCTAAATTATCTAGCGCATAGTTGATTGATGCAGTGATTCCTGGGGCAGGATCACTCAAGGTGCCATCCAAGTCAAAGGCGATAAGCGGTTTCATAGAGAGACTCCGTTCATTTCATGGATTCTGACCAATGCAGACAAAGCATGTATAGCGATCACCACCATAAAAAACAGAGGTTTAAATGAGCCAATAGAAGCCGACACTCTCAACTATTGTGAATCACAACGAATTTCTAACAAAAACCCATCTGGATCGTAGAAATAAATCCCTCGGCCGGTGGGTCGGCTGATCGGCCCCTGGGCAATCACAACACCATGAACCTTCAGGATTTCTACAGCCTGATCAAACTTCTCTGGTGCAATATCAAAGGCCAAATGATTAGCACGAGTGAACCCTTTTGCCGGATCTGGATCAGGAGGCAATAAATCAGGCTCCCAAAATAAGTCAAGAACCCAACCATCTGGCGTCACAAAATTACTGATTTTGCCAGCATTAACCATATCTAAAAGGGTTTGAGGAACTTCTGACCCTGTCAATTCATGTAAACCCAAAATTTCACCATAAAAATAGCGTGAAACCTGTAAATCATGGACATTAAGAGCAAAATGATGGGCACGACGCAGAGTACCCTCAGAAAGGATAGGAACGCTATCAGGACTAGTCATATCAGCACCAGCAAGGATGATTAAAATTACATAGGGTCATTGAGCTATGAATTTTGACCAAGGGAAAGACCCTACATATTTTTACTCTAAGCTCATCCGTTATAGAAAATCTGCTCCCTTCAGTACATTGTGTTTGGATCCACAACTCATAGCAAATCCATCTCGATATGAATGCCAATACCTAAATCAAAAGAGTTGGTGACAACATCAAGACGTCTGATTTTCCTGCTATTACGTAGCAGAAGTTTAATGTTACGTTTGGGGCTATGCAATCCTAGACCCAGACCTCTAGCAGGAAAGCCATATGAGTCCCACACTGGTTAAATTTGCAGGTTGGTTACCAGCCATTATTATTCCCACTGCAACCATCATTCAGTTAGCCACCATCATTAAAAATCGTTCAGCTCAAGGTGTCAGTTGGCTGACCTGGTTCCTGTTCGGCATTGCCAACATTGGCCTATATATTTATACCGAAAAATATACTGCAGTGCAGTCCATTGTGGGCTTATTAGGATCTGCAAGCTTAGATTTTATTATCGCTGTCTTAGCTGTTAGCAACTATGGCACCCCAATTGCAGACGTATCAGACTCTAAATCTTAGACCGACTGGAAAATTTTAAAAACACTCGACAGCGATGAGTAAATACTCCTAAAAC
>CALDHF010000124.1 GCA_937941595.1 uncultured Acaryochloris sp.
CTGGAAAAAACCGAGGAATTGGGATAAAAGGTGAATGTCTCAACACTGTCACTCCCCCCTAGACCACAATTAAACAAATGAACATTCTGGCCATATAAAGCGGCATTGCACTGGAGTTTATCAAATGCGTGAGGGGCCGGCTCAAAAGCATACACCGTATTGTTGGGACATTGTTGCTGGACGAACAGTGTAAACAGACCAATATTGGCCCCAATATCCACAACACAGTCTCCATCTTCCAAGACAATTCCGTGTTTTAAATAAACCTGGTCCAGAAAAATTTCTCGGTACAGATATTCCGTCTCATATGGATTGAGATGAGCGACTTCTACCCGACTGGGCAGCTGAAAATGGGCTCGCTCAGCAAAATATCGTTCTTTCTCTGCCCGATCAACCTTGAGCTGTAACGATGCTTCTGTCTGATTCCAATCTTCTAACCGCACCAGTACTACATTGACACCATCGCGATTACTAGACAGTAAGCTAGAGGGATTCAGCAGCTCCTGAAACACTTGATTATAGGGTGCGAACTGAATTTGAAAGGGTAGATTCAGTTCTTTCATCCATAGTGCCAAAGCATCCTCAACGGGCTCCGCCGTATAGGTTGCTGAAATAGCGAGAGTTTTATACTCACGCAGACTTCCTAGTAACGCCTCGTGGTGAGCATGCTCAACAAAAATCCCCTTAATTTCGACAACGACCGTTCCGTTCTGATCACATAAGCACAGATCAGCAGTCATCGTTTGTGGATTCGACTCTTGCAGAGGACGCAATTGCGCATAACTCCACAGAGAACCTGAAATATCTGAAAGATCAACTACATTGAGTTGTTCTATGCCAACGGGTAGATAAGTTTCTCCTTTAACAGTTTCTGGCAAAGCTGCCCAGAGAACCTGAAAGCAACTATCCAATAAAACAGGATGAACCTGATAGCACGATGACTCCGGAAGCAAAGCGGATGGCAGCCGAACTTGACCTAACGCTTCTCCATCTCGCCGCCAAAGTTTCTCAATGACTTGGAAATTCGGACCATAATAAATCCCTCGATCCTCACAATCCTGGTAAAAAGTATCTATTCCCAATACCTGCAGGGAAGGGGTAAGCTCGGCCACACCGATGCGAACAGGATTTGATAGTTGATTTAGGACCAGCAGAGTTCCAGAAGCATGGAGGGTTTGTAGGGATTCTGTAGAACTCTGATTCAGGGCACGACTCAAAACTTGAAATGCAAACGCATTATTTTCCGCAGAAGTAAACGTGAGCTGAATGTCATGAGTGACAGCTTCACGGAGAATTAGGGCCTGTTGAATACTGATATTCTCAATCGCTAATTTCTTCGTGCCGAATTCTCTAGCCCCGGCAGCTAATACCATCTCCACATATGCAGTCGCAGGTAAAATCGCAGTCTCATAGACACAATGATCTGCCAGAAAAGCGGGTGTATCTACGCTAATCTGAGCCTTGAAGTCTATGCCTTGAACACTCGAAGAGTCTTGTCTGGGACCGAGAAGAGGATGAGTAAAGCTGTTGGTAACTTTATCAGATTCTGGAGTGTAGCTCATTTGGGCCTTCCTGCCTTATATAGATGCATTAAAACTGAATTAGGTCTATATCCATCAGGGTTATTCTACGTTTACCCAAGTAAACTTAAAACCCCTGGAATAGGCTCCTATTATCGACCAACGCATTAATCGCTTTGGAACAGAGTAAAAATAACTATTAGATATTCTCTGAGAGATTTGAAATCTATCTTGAAAAGTATCTTTAGCAAGGCTAACTGATTAACTTTAATTAGTTGGAAATTATTCACTTCTTAAGAATAAATCTAAGTACGAAATCCAGCTAATAGATCCGGTTGATCATAATATTAATGAAATGGATTTCTCAAGCCTTAAAGACACTATGATCATTGTTCCACAGCATAGATATTTAAAAGGTGATCTCAATCACTAAATTAATTGTGGTTCACTTGATGATTTATTTGCTAGTTCATTAATTGTCTCCAGTTAACTTTGTAAAAAAAAGACTCTATAAATTATCTCCTTTTCATCTCTAAATTTCAATTAGGGATGGATTCGCCGACCTGAATTTATGATATTTATCCTATTGGCTGATATTATTCAGCGGTCGATGAAATCCAACTTTGAAATCATCCCTAAAAATAGTCTCTTCTTGAATAAATTGCCAGAACAGCTTCTGGTCTGACCGATGGTGAATGATTCGAAAAGTGCGGGATGATCTAGATAAATATATAAATTTTTTTTAGTGAGTTGCAACTATGCTGAATATCGAGACATTTGATAACTCTTTCAAATGCTTAAATTCAGACAGACCATAGGGATAGTTAAGTTATAACTTAACTATCCCTATGGTTCAAGCTCAATACCTGTAACTTTAAACAGCTTCTCGCAAAACGTTGGCCAATAAGATGCAAATGAAGCCTTCGCCTGACAAAACTGCAGACAACGATCTCTAAATTCTTCCCGCTTGCCCATCAACCTCTCTACTGCAGCTGGAATGTCCGATGAATCTTCTACTAAAATACCCAAATCCTCTGCTTCTACAAAACTGAAGGAAGATAATTGAGAGGCTATAACTGGAGATCCACAGGCTAAACTCCGCATCAGTTTTCCAGAGGAGAAACCAACGTATTCAATATGGGGGCCAGAATTTTGATATAGGGCAAAACTCCCTTCACAATAGGCGACCAGTGAGTTTAGTTCATCTTGAGATAAGGTCTGATTGCTCCAGTAGACACGGCTATGCTCAAGATCAGGATATTTTTCTCGAAAAGCTTCAACTTCTCCCCTGGAGCGACTATGAACGATCAGAACTGCAGGTTCAGGCCAATCAGCTACAGTCTTGAGAATTTCAGGAACTTGAGCCCATGTATCAACGGTTCCTGCATACAGGAAAGGAATAGACTCTGGGGGCAGCTTGAGCCGAACATGCCAGTCAATTTTGTGATCGTAAGGTTGAATTACGGCGACGTTGGGCAGGGTTGCATGAGGTGTTGTGGGTGGAATATCAAGTTCCTCACAAATTAACGGTACCTGATGAGGA
This sequence comes from uncultured Acaryochloris sp., assembly GCA_937941595.1. GTDB lineage: Bacteria > Cyanobacteriota > Cyanobacteriia > Thermosynechococcales > Thermosynechococcaceae > Acaryochloris. Next base: position 3,064 of record CALDHF010000124.1, read on the forward strand.
TCAGGAACGATGATCATGGCTGCATTATGAGCTGCTGCTTTTTCTAGGGGTGTCCACATACTCTGTGGCCAGTTACTAGGGAATTCATCCACAATCTGGATGAATGGGCATCCGTTTGCTTGGGCAATTACATTACCAATAAATGCTCCTTTTTGCCCCAAGCCAAAGACACCAAGATAATCTTTTTTTTGATCAAATCTGAACTGCATCCAGCTCTCTAAATGTTGTCCAACTGGGCTATATCGCAATTCAGTAAAATATTTAACAGTGACGTTCTGGGGTAATAATCCTTGATAGTCTGAGGCTGGTTTGCCAAATAGAGGTCGTTCCCAAAGATATAAGTCAACTGTCCAACCGATATGGGCCAAACTCATGACTGTATTGAGGGCAAATGGCATTGTTTCTAATCTTGCATTCTTGGGCCCGTGAGGGTAGTGAACAAAAGCAAGTTTTCCCAACATCGATTCCATGTCATAAATTGGCTGAGTCTCCCTGATCGCTTGTCAGAGTTATGGGAGATAATAACTCCAAGTATTTTATTTACTTCATTACCGCTTTAAGAGCTTCAGCTACCTGTTGCATCTGTGATTCAGTCAATGCTAGTCCACTGGGAACATAAAAACCACGATGAGCAATCTTTTCTGACACCGGACAGGAAACCTGATCAAATAGCCCCATCTTTTGAAAAACAGGTTGAAGATGCATCGGCCAAAAGAAAGGTCTCGTTCCAATTTCATGGTCTGCGAGACGTTTCATTACTTCAGTGGCATCGAAGGGGACATCATCTGCTAAGACAATGCCATAAACCCAATAAATATTGGTTGCATAATCCATTTCAGGAACAGGCAACTGCAGACCAGCAACTCCCGACAATAGTTGGTTATAGACTTTCCCCATATGGCGTTTGCGGGCTACAAATTCATCTATTTGTTCTAGCTGTGCAATCCCCAAAGCGGCTTGCATATTGGTCATCCGAAAGTTCCACCCTAGTTCCAAATGAACGAAACGCTTTTGCGGTTGGAAACAGAGATTTCGCAATGATCTAGAACGCTCAGCTAATTTTGGGTCATTAGTTAGTACCATGCCGCCTTCCCCTGTGGTCAGGTGCTTATTGGGGTAAAAACTAAACGTACTAATTTCGCCAAAACTACCACAAGGTGACCCATTATAAGTCTGACCATGCATTTCAGCAGCATCTTCTATGATGTGTAATCCATATTGATCTGCTAATTTTTGTAGGGGTTCCATATCTACGGGTAGCCCATAAATATGAACCACCATAATGGCTTTGGTTTTATCGGTGATTTTGGATTCAATTTGCTGAACGTCCATGTTCCAGGTGTTGGGGCAGCAATCCACAACCACTGGTATCGCACCTGCTCGGACAATTGCTGCGGCACAAGAAATGATGGTGAAGGTCGGAAGAATGACTTCGTCTTCGTGACCTAGCTCGAGAGCCGCAAGGGCAACATCGATAGCAACAGAACCGTTACTGACGGCAATGCCATACTTGCGGCCCATCCGCTCAGCAAATTGGGCTTCAAATTGTTTAACGAAAGGACCTTCTGAAGAAATCCACTTCGTATCTATGCATTCGTTGAGATATTTTTTCTCGTTGCCATTGAGAAGAGGCTCATTTACTGGAACAAACGCCATTAGTTATTCCCTAAAGTCACGATATTAACTTGTTCAGCACTAATCCCGGTAAATCGAGTTTTATCCTGTTCACCAACGTAGGGACCTTGCTTGACTTCAATCATCTCAAGTTCTTCTAGCACTTCAAATCCATGTCCACCCGTTACCAGTAGAATGACATCTCCCGATTCTAGAATGTAACTTTCGAGATAATCCTGTTGAACATTGTAGAAATCTACCCGAAGCTTACCCTTTCTAATAAATAAGACTTCTTGGGTATATTCCACTTCACGAGGAACTGAATTATGAATATGGGGTTGAATATGCTTTCCTACTGGATGGCGCATGTAGGCTAGCTGTTGAGAAAGTTGATCAGGCGTAAAAAAATGAATTCCTGGCTCACTGAATTGATGAGAAACTATTAAAGCAAGAAGCTGATCGCCATCTGTAATTTTTTTAATCATATTTTTGACAGTCCTTTTCGTTCTCAAGCTCTGGTTGCATCCTTAATTCGTCATAGAAGACATTTCATCAGAAATTTTCAAAAATAAAAGGCAAGAACTATATACCCAATACTTTGTATGTATATAGTGAAATAGCAAAAATCAGTACTCAATCATGACTAAAACTACCTCTAGGATGTTTTTCTAAAAATTGGGAATTATGTTTGATTATTGCTAATTTTGTAAGCTACACTCAGTGTATTTATCGGAAAGCATACTAATTATCGATTTATAGAATAGCTGCAAACTCTACACCCGTTTCCCAGGGATACTTGTGAGTAGTTATATTGAGGTATTTCTCACCCTCCATAGTGCAATAATGTGAATCCTAAATCATCATATTTTACTATTGTTAAATAATATTTGCATCAAAACTCGCTTAATAGAATCTTCTTGGGTAAAAACAAATTTCAAATGAATTTATATCAATGTTAATATGTGCTGATATGCGTCTTTTTAGAACAAGATTATCGGTCTTCTATAGACCTACCTAGAATGTCTATAGAGACAAAATTCTCAAAAAGTGACATAAGTGATTTATTACAGAAGATTGACCAAGTCCAAACCGTTAATTTTTACCGCGACAGCAGACGTTCATTCATGATAACTGATGAATACTGGCATCATTGCGCCAAGTCGGTTCATCCTCGCGACTACAACAGAAAGTAGTATCAGCGTTAGCTCAGCATCAGACGCTATTCCCCCGTTGTCAGCATACCCACATAAGCACTATTTCTGATCAAAGCAAATCCAGCCTGTGACTAACTTGCAATGTGCTTCGTCAACTATGTAGTTTTTAGAATTAATTGTTGACGATGCACATGTTCCAAATCAATATCTTGATTTATGAGAGTGTTAAGCATAAATATCAAATGCTCTGGTCTTAAAATAGTGCCGTCATTGCGACAACTACCGACATAATGAAGTTGGGTTACGGGTGTAGTTTGGGTGATATCTAACGCTAATAAGCGCTCTCGCAAGTTAACCCGTTTTACCTTCCCAGATTTAGTGGTCTGCTCAAACCAAATCTCTTTGGTCATCCAAATCTGATCAATCCAAGCTTGCCATTGTTTGGCGTTGACAGGCTCTACCTTGGCCAGGGCTACGGTGAGTAAATATTCAGCTTGATGGACGGCTTGAGTGGCGGAAGAAGCTTTTATATCAATCTCTTCTACCTGATAGATGGGGATATCAGAGGGGAGATATGCCGCTAATGTTTGTTTGAATATGGCAGCATCTATAGTCTGTGTTAGTTCAAAGTCAACGATCTCCCCTTCACTAGTAGCGCCTAGAGTCAGGGCATTTGCAGGGGCAATACGGGGACTAGGATGGAATCCTCCGGTAAATGCAAGGGGAATTTGTGATCGCCGGATCACCCGATCAAACAGGCGCAACAAATCTAGATGGCTAATCAGAGCCATATCTCCTTGTTTACCAAACCAAACTCGCAGACGCTGCACCCGATCTTGATTGGGAACAAAAGTACCTTGAAAGTGTGGAATAGGTTGAGCTGGAACGATGACATTATGACCAAAGTCAATGCTGCAAACACCGCAGTGGGAGCATCCATCAAAAGAGCAATCAGGAACCGTTGCAGCTTCTAGGGCTCGTTCTAAATCATCTTTGAGCCATTGTTTGTCAATGCCTGTATCAAGGTGGTCCCAAGGCAGGGGTGTTTCTACAGAGTTGGGAAGTGGAGACTCGGAGTGGTTAGGGTGACTGTCAAATAGATTCCATTCGCCTGCCTCGACTTGGCGGTATTTCCAGGTAAGATTTGCTTCTGCGATCGCATCTGTCCATGCCCCAAATGCCTGACCCAAGTTTTCCCACCAGGAATCCATTCCAGCCCCCAGTTCCCAGGCTCGGCGAACCACTGGCGCCAGACGGCGATCTCCTCGGCCTACAAAATCTTCCATGGCGGAAATGCGGACGTCCGTGAAGTTAACTTTCACGCCTTTGATATATCGAAACTCAGCCCGGAGTAACGCTTGTTTACGCTGAAATTCTGTGGTGGATACGGAATGCCACTGAAACGGGGTATGAGGTTTAGGGGTGAAATTAGAAATCGTGATATTGAAGTTGAGACGGCGTTTCCCTTGGGTTTTACATTCTCGTCGCAACCACTGGATCGTTTCCGCAATCCCTAAAACATCGGCATCGGTTTCTCCCGGCAGCCCAATCATGAAATAGAGTTTGACCTTGCTCCAACCTTGCTCTTGGGCGGTTTTAATCCCCCGCAAAAGTTCTTCATTGGTCAAGCCTTTATTGATGATGTCTCGCATCCGCTGAGTGCCAGCTTCTGGGGCAAACGTCAGGCCCGTTTTGCGGGTGCCGCCAATGATATTGGCGATGTCTTCATCAAACCGATCGACTCTTTGGCTCGGGAGGGATAGGGAAACATTTTCGTCTTTAAGGCGGTTTTTGATTTCCATACCCACGGAAGGCAGGGCCAGATAATCGGAACAACTCAGAGATAACAGAGAAAACTCGTTATATCCGGTTTCCCGCATTCCGGTTTCAATGGCGTCTATGACCTGTTCCGGTTCCACATCCCGGGCGGGACGAGTTAACATTCCGGGTTGGCAAAATCGACAGCCCCGCGTACAGCCCCGTCGAACTTCAATGGTGAGGCGGTCATGAACAGTCTGAACATAAGGGACCAATCCGATGGAATAAGCAGGCATGGGATCCGCCACCCGCCGCAAAATCCGGGTGGGCACATCGGGACGATTGGGATGAACCGATCCATCGGTCGCCATGTCATAAAACTGAGGGACATAGACCCCTGGAACTTGGGCTAAATCCAGCAGTAGGTCTTGGCGGCTCAACTGAGCAGATTTACCTTCTTCCAAAATGAGGCCAATTTCAGGTAGAAGTTCTTCGCCATCTCCCAAGGCAATAAAGTCAAAGAAATCGGCATAGGGTTCAGGATTAGAAGTAGCTGTTTGCCCCCCGGCAAAAATGAGGGGGAAGGTATTGTTATCGTCACTGGCATTGCCCCAACCGTTTTGATTACGTTCTTGCCAGGTCAATGGAATATTGGCCAGATCCAGCATTTCTAGAATATTTGTGGCCCCTAACTCATAGCTCAGGCTAAAGCCTAAAATGTCGTAGTCTGTGAGGGATCGCTTGGTTTCGACAGCAAATAATGGCGTGTCTGTTTCTCTGAGTTTGGTGGCTAGATCGGCAGCGGGGAGATAGGCGCGATCGCATAACTGTCTCGGCTGAGCATTCAAAATGTTGTAGAGAATGATATGCCCAAGGTTGGAGGCCCCAACTTCATATACTTCCGGATAGGTCAACACCCATCGCACTGCAGCAGATGCCCACTCTTTATGCACAGCTCCTAACTCGTTACCGAGGTATCGAGCAGGCTTCATGATTTCAGGTGTAATTAAGGATTCAACTGTTACAGGCACGGGCAATTCCCAACAAAAGACGTTATACAGTAGTCGTTCAAATCTACTATAACGAGGGTCCACATTAGAGAGTAGACAATTTTAGATATCTCCCTAGAATCTTCATGACGGTGCCAACTTTGAAAATCGGTGACTCCGATGATCTAGAGATCGCAGTTTTAAGTCTTAAGGTGAGTTGCGCATACCTTGCCAATAAAATCTATATTGATAAAGGCAAATTTGTAGGTCAACCAAGCAGGTCAATTATGGCTAATGCAACTTCAACCCCTGTCATTGTTACGGGAGCCGCTGGCAAAATGGGACAGGAGGTGATCAAAGCGGTTGCCCACGCAGACGATCTCACCCTATATGCTGCCGTCGATCGCAATCCAGAAGTCTTTGGTCTGGATGCTGGGGAACTAGTAGGCATGGAGACATTAGATATTGCCCTAACCCATGAGTTGGAACCCACCTTGGCCGCAGCGGCTCAACTAAAACAGCCCTGTGTGATGGTGGACTTTACTCATCCGAGTTCAGTCTATAGCAACATTAGAGCTGCGATAGCCTATGGAGTTTACCCAGTGATTGGTACCACAGGGTTAAGTGATCAGCAAATGGAAGATCTGACTAAATTTACCGAAAAATCTAGTATGGGCTGTCTCATCATTCCCAACTTTTCTATCGGCATGGTCTTGCTTCAACAGGCCGCCATTCAAGCCTCTCAATATTTTGAGCATGTAGAGATTATCGAGCTGCACCACAACCAAAAAGCCGACGCTCCCAGTGGAACAGCCCTCAAAACAGCTCAGTTACTAGGTGAACTAGGAAAAACCTATAACCCAGCTGTTGTGGAAGAAAAAGAACATTTACCGGGGGCTAGAGGGAGTCTGGCCAACGAGAATATTCGGGTTCATAGTGTGCGATTACCCGGTTTGATTGCCCATCAGGAAGTATTGTTTGGGGCTACAGGACAGCTGTATACATTGCGACATGATACAAGCGATCGCGCCTGCTATATGCCAGGTGTTCTGTTGTCTATACGCAAAGTGGCACAACTCCAAACCCTAATCTATGGATTAGAGAAACTCTTGTAAGTTTCTGTCCTACGTTCGACTGTCGATATGCTAATCGTGCCACCCTATGGCAGAAGATTGCAGCCCATCAATAAACTTTAGTAGATATTGCTTATATAGACAGCTTTCTAGATATTTTGCGAATTGAGATTGAGAACCATATCTGGGACAGAACTATAACAACTACCGATCACTCCCTTGGACCAATAAGGAAGATTATGTGAGTATAGTTAAAGACAACTTAACTGTTCTTAAAATATTTAACCCACATTATGTCAGCAGCAATTCAGTTTATCCGGGGAGTTGATGAAGAGGTCATCCCTGATGTCCGTTTAACGCGAGCCGTGGATGGCAGCACAGGCCGTGCCATCTTTGTCTTTGAAAATCCTGACATTGTCCAAGAAGGGAAATTAAATGTCACAGGAATGTACTTACTAGACGAAGAAGGTGAGTTGTCAACGATAGATGTCAATGCCAAATTCATCAATGGTAAACCCCATGCTATTGAAGCGAATTATGATATGAAATCTGAAGAAGACTGGGATCGGTTCATGCGATTTATGAATCGGTATGCAGAATCCCATGGACTTGGTTTTTCCAAATCATAGTTGCGGGGATAGTGGGTCTAATACTATCTATCCAGATTGCCATTAGCTTCGCTGTGCATTGTGTAGGGCTAACCCGTTTTTCTCTACCTATGGTTTAGTAACAGAATCAGCCTGCGCAGCGGATCTGATTAGGATTGGCCATTACAAAACGTCTGTTATCGATTCTCTATTCAACCCTCTCGAGCTATATCTTGTTCCGATCGAAATATACCTACAAGTGCTGAGCTGTTTCAGCTTTGTCTTGCGCGGGGATCGTTGCCGAATTTTGGCGTTGTCTTTGATAGGAATGAATCGATTGCTGCAAGCTACGTATAGCTTGCATATACTGGGGGTCATTAAACGTGGCAAACAAACTCGGATCAGAATAGAGGGTTCTAGACTGTTCTGATGTCAATTTAATGGAAATGTCGGGAGTGATACCCTTATGACTAATATCAGTGCCTTTCGGGGTAAAGTACTGGGCTACGGTAATCGCAACGCCTGAACCATCTGACAGCTGATGAACTGATTGTACTAAAGCTTTCCCAAAGGTAGACGTCCCAATTACTTTAGCTCGATGGTTATCTTGCAACGCTCCCGTCAGAATCTCGCTAGAACTAGCGGAATCTCCATCGACTAAGACAACTAGCGGACGTTGTGTCAGTGCTGTTGGATGAGCTCTAATATCATCTGCCTTACCTTGCCGATCAACAGTATGGACAATAAAACCACGGTTGAGCCACATTTCAGCAATCTCAATACTGGCATTTAATAGTCCACCTGGATTACCTCTTAGATCGAGAACAAAGCCATCAACCTTCTGGCTTTCCAGTTCTGTGATTGCTGCTTCCATTTGTTCAGATGCATGGGCACTAAACTCTAACAGACGAATATAGCCAATACGATTTTCACCTTCCTGTTTGAAACTGGTATAAACAGTTGGGAGTTCAATCACAGCTCGTTTGATTTTCATATCAAAGGGAGCTTGGCCCGCTCTGCCAATTCGCAATTTAACCGTTGTATTGATCTCACCTCGTATCAAGTCAGAAGCTGTTTTGAGTTCCATCGCTTCAGTGGAATTGCCATTGATCGCGAGAATACGATCACCAACCTTCAATCCAGCCTGTGATGCAGGTGCATTAGGAAGGAGCTTAACAACTGTCAAAACATTGGTCTGATCACCTTGTTCCATGCGGATGCCTATCCCTGAAAGCTGACCTGATGTTTGGGTTGTCAATGCCTTAAATTCATGGGGGGTCATAAATCGAGTATAAGGATCATTCAGTTCTGCTAAGGCTTGGCGCAGGGCTGAATAGGCATGACGACGGGAGACATACTTTTTACTTAAGAGCGATTGACGTGTGGACTGCCAATCTTTGTGATTGAAGGAGCCATCAACATAAAAGCGATTAACTAATTGCCAAGCTTCATCAAGCACGACCTTAGGGCTATCTTGCAGTTTGGCCTCAGCAGAGTTGGCCAAAGAAGGCTGAAAAGGCATCAAGGCCGTGGTAGAGCACAACAAACCACTTAATATAACAGGGCGATTGGCGGTTTTAGTGTATTTAGGTAGCGGGAGCATAGATAGAAAGATTATCGCAAATGACAGTTAATGGCCTGATTTCTCATCTAAATCACTACTTAAGATCCATTTAACTCCTATCCCAAGTGCAAAGATATCATTTCCGATGATTATCTTAACTCTCTAAGCTGCAAGAGTATGTGACATAAGTCCTTGCAAACAAATGTTTTGCCAGCTAGACGCATTTACAGGACGTCGCATAAAAAATAGAGCGGAATCCAATATGTAGTTCAGTGTTTTGGTCTCTAATTGGATACAGTTAGGATAGACAGCAGACTGGCAAAACCATCATATCCACTAAAAAATTAATACAGGTAAGTGGACGAAAGCAGGATCAGTCCTACTGTTCTACCAACGTCCTGAAGAGCGTGCTAAACCTTTTAATCCAATCCGAGCTAGTCCTGCACACAGGATATGTGCTCTCCCTTTACCAAAACGAACACTCAACGTAGGGGAATCGAAATGTTCTTCACAAACGTTGCAACGAGGCTTATTAGATCGCGTTAACCGGGATTGCTGAATTAAGCGTTTGCGCCTAGGACGTCGTCTTGGTGCCATAAAGTTACTGGAAGTAAGGGATATAGTCTGACTCTACTGCTATTGTATTTTATTGACCCAAGAATGAATCTGAATCATAGTCCAGAATCTCATTCTGAGAGGGTTTTCAGTGTTTTTACTTAGTTAAGGAGAAAATTGCTTCTCACTTGATGAATGCAGGTAATCCAATAAGGGATGGTCATTATAAAGTGGCCAAATTAAGCTCATACACTTGCATGGTATTGCTTAACAGTGACATGGAAATAAAGTCGTAACTAGCTCCTAAATCCTTTTCTAGTGTTGATTTTAAGAGATCACTGCCATGTAATGAAACTCTAGATTTAGAAATATGTTGATGCTGTAACCATCAGGGATTTTGGTCAACTTTTGTTCAATGTCAAAAGTGCCTGAAGGCTGTTGCTCTTGTCTCTAGACAGATTCAGTGGTTCTACGGTCGATGGGGCTCGATTGAATGAAGATACTAGTAACCATAACCTTCAGTTACCCAACGCTCTCCGAATTATGTTGTCCCCAGCATCCTCAACTATGGCAAACCGTCTAGCCTTTCTTGAAAAGACAGACTTTCTAAAAAGTATTGAAAATGAAGCATTTTTAGAAGGTTTAGCGGCAGAAATGGAAGAGTTAACGTTTGAAGAAAATCAAACTATCCTGCACAGGGGAGATCGAGAACGATTGATCTTTTTTATTCTTAAGGGCAAGGTCAAAATCCATGTAGATGGCATCAAAATGGCTGAGCTTTCGCGAGGTGCACATTTTGGGGATATCAATATTTTCGATAATCAACCTGCTTCAGCATCAGTTAGCACTCTAGAGCCCACTCGATGTTTAGCACTGCACCAATCTAAGCTACAGGCGGTACTTCAGAAGCATGTAAACACTAAAGCTGAACTCGTTGCAGAACTTTATCAGCGACAACACACAGTGCAAACCACTGCTTGGCAAAACTCTGCTATTCAAAACTGGTGTACGAGGCAGCACTATCCGAGTTGGGCGTACTAACTAACCCAACTCGACTTCTAGCACAAGCAAAAAAGAAACAATCACAATCACAGGTTATGGTTTGTCTGTCCAGCTAAACATCGCTCGTAAATCCTTTCCTACTTCTTCAATGGGGTGTTCAGATTCACGGCGGCGGGTGGCTGTAAACCCTGCTTTCCCTGCCATATTCTCAAGAACAAATTCCTTCGCAAACTGACCAGTCTGAATTTCGAGGAGGACTTGACGCATTTCTGCTTTGGTTCGATCGTCTACAATACGTGGTCCTCGAGTATAGTCACCATATTCGGCCGTGTTGGAGATACTATCGCGCATTTTCGCAAGACCTCCTTCAACGATCAGGTCTACAATGAGTTTTACTTCATGCATACATTCAAAATAGGCTAATTCTGGTTGATAACCGGCTTCGACAAGTGTTTCAAAGCCAGCTTTAATTAGCGCTGTTAATCCACCACATAAAACTGCTTGTTCTCCAAACAAATCAGTCTCAGTTTCTTCACGGAAGGTTGTTTCAAGAATACCGGCGCGGGAACCGCCAATTCCTTTGGCATAAGCCATTGCCCGATCTCTTGCTTGTCCAGACGCGTCCTGATAAACCGCAAAAAGGCAAGGCACCCCTTGTCCTTGAGTATAGGTTCTGCGTACCAAATGCCCTGGTCCTTTGGGCGCAATCATCACCACATCGACATCACTAGGAGGCACGACTTGGGCAAAATGGATATTAAATCCATGTGCAAACGCCAAAACCTTCCCTGCACTGAGGTGAGGCTGTATATCTTGAGAATAGACGGTTTTTTGGACTTCATCTGGCAACAGGATCATAATCATGTCTGCGGCTTTTGCTGCTTGGGCAACAGGCATTACCGTTAAGCCTTCTGATTGAGCCTTATTTGCAGATTTGCTGCCTTCGTAAAGACCTACAACCACCTCAACACCGCTATCTTTGAGGTTTAATGCATGGGCATGCCCCTGGGAACCATAACCGATGATAGCAACGGTTTTCTGCGCCAATAAATCTAAATTGGCATCGGCATCGTAATACATGCGGGCCATAGTGTTCTGATCTCTCCTTACCAGCAAATGCAGAGTATCTGCAAGCTTCTAATTCTACAATCAAACGTTGGCGAATCATACAAACGCAATTTGAAACCGCTAAATTTAATTCAAAAGCATGTTGAAATTGAGAAATTTGCTAAGCAACAGAATAGCCACTACTTTTGTTGTTGCAGTGGCTATAAACAATATTTATCATGGACAGATTTGCAGTCTTCAAGTGCTTGACAGACTGCTATATTCCACGCTCTAGCGAAAACGACGTTTGCGACGGGTGGCAATGCGCTTACGCTTCTTTTTCTCTAAAGGTGTCTCAAAATGGCGACGACGTTTCACATCTGCCAAAATTCCGGCCTTTGATACTTGACGCTTAAAACGACGTAAGGCAGATTCAATTCCTTCGTCTTCACCTAAAACCACCTGAACCACTAGCTATCTTCTCCTTGATAATCTTTCACTAACATTTCGATAGGTTACCCATGTCAAGCATGGCTACATCGACTTGAATCAAGTCAATACCCTTCCCATTCTACTGTTTTTTGGAAAATTCTAACTACAGGTAAGCAGGTGAAGTGCTGACCTGCCTAGATTTCTCTACCGCATCAGAAGCAGAGCATACAACTTAAAGATTCAGTAGGAGTAAACGATCCGAGCAGACTTTTCAATGAGACTCTAGGGGATTTTCTCGCAATTCCTTTGGATAATTATTAATTTACCAAGCCTGTTGCTCACTTCTGGGAGTCCGAGGCCGAGCTTTGTTGACCTTTAGCTGTCGGCCCATCCACTCAGCTCCATCCAAATCTGCGATCGCAGCTTCTTCCTCGGAATCATTTTCCATATCAACAAAACCAAAACCGCGCTTGCGCCCAGTTTCCCGATCGACGGGCAGGTGAACTTTCACTACTTTGCCATACTCAGCAAAGACGGCGGACAGGTCGTCTTGGCTAGCTTCGTAGGACAAGTTCCCAACATAAATCGACATTTGTATATCTCCAAAGGGCAAAAGAATAAGTGCTTATAATAGATGGCGACTTGTTTATAGTCGGATCAACGATTTAGACGTACAGTCAATGCAAACACAGTAAGGATAGTTTGATTGTCTGTTTTGAGACTCTCATCCCATCACATACTAAAGGCTTTGAAGGGTTTTCTTGCCAGCAAACTATAGCAATAAGCACCTATAAGTAGTAGAGTCGAAGTCGCCCCAAGGATTGATCTGAAAAGTTAGCATGGAACAATGAAATTAGATAATGTTGATCTAACCTTATCGCCTTTATCGAATTTTTCCTAATGCCTAGCGTCCGGCAAGTTTTACTATGAAGAAAGTTGTTGTTGGCCTGTCGGGAGGAGTGGATAGCTCTGTCGCCGCTGCCAGCCTAAAAAATCAAGGATACGAGGTCATTGGCTTGACCTTATGGCTGATGAACGGTAAAGGACAATGCTGTTCGGATGGGCTCGTGGATGCCGCCCAGTTATGCGAGGATCTAGACATTCCCCATCATGTTGTTGACAGTCGTGAATTGTTTGCGAGCGATATTGTTGATTATCTAGTTGCTGGGTATCAAAAGGGCATTACTCCATTGCCATGCTCGCAATGCAATAAAACGGTCAAGTTTAACCCAATGTTGAATTACGCTCGAGACCAACTCAGCACCACCAAAATCGCTACGGGACATTATGCTCGCATTTCTCTGAATACTGAGAATGGACGTTATCAGCTTTTGCGAGCAGTTGATCGGCATAAAGATCAATCCTATTTTTTGTATGATCTAGGCCAAGAGCTGCTGGCAGCAAGTATATTTCCTTTGGGGGAGTATACCAAGGCGGAAACCCGTCAGCTCGCGGCTCAACTGGGTTTACATACAGCAGAAAAGCCGGAAAGTCAGGATCTATGTCTCATCGAGGCCCATGGATCCATGCAAACTTTTTTAGATCAGTATATTCAGACTCAACCCGGCGAAATTATTGATCAATCGGGAAATGTGCTCGGGCAGCATCAGGGCATCCATCATTTTACGATTGGTCAACGTAAAGGTTTAGGAATTGCCGCGGCTAATCCCCTATATGTTGTGGATTTAGACTCCAAGAAAAATCAGGTGATTGTTGGTGAGCGACAAACAGCCCTTAAAACAGAATGTACCGTTCAACGGGTGAACTGGGTCTCGATTGCAGTACCTTGTGCCCCAATTCGTGCTGATGTGCAAGTTCGATATCGATCAAGTCCTACCCCTGTAACGGTTATTCCCATGGGGGGAGAGGGGCAAGAGGATCGGGTGAAATTGGTTTTTGAGGATCCTCAATTCGGAATTGCCCCAGGACAGGCAGCCGTTTGGTATGACCAGGACATCCTTTTAGGTGGGGGGATCATCGAACCTTTTCCTAAAGCTTAGATGAATGCATCAAGGCTTGCATGGGTGGCCAGTTGCTGATGTCAGCCAATAAAGATTGATACCCTTGGGAATTTGGATGTAATCCGTCTACTCCTAATTGTTGATTACACCACGGTATGCCTCGTTGCATCCAACTATCGAAAATATCTAAATAGGGGATCTGTCGCTCGTAACAAGCGAGACGGAGCGCTTCGTTATAGAGATGCTGATCCGCATGGTTGTAAAAAAATGCATCCAGAAACGGCATTGCGGTTTCATTGACTGGGACCATTCCCACGAATAGGACGGGACAAAGTTCTACGGCCCGATCTAACAATTCTGCAAGGTGGGATTGGAAGTCTGGGAAGGGAGTGAAACATTTGCCATTAAGACGCCCTAAACGAGCAGAGTCATTGACACCAACAGATAGGATGATTCGATCTGGGACTTGGTGTCGTAATTCACCTCGATACCGAAATTCGCTTTCCAAGCGTCGGGCAACATGTTTGACGGTGTCGCCACGGACCCCCAAGTTATAGAGAATATGTCCTGCATTATCTGGATACATCCATTGGCGTCGCAACCGTTCTGCCCAACCCCCACCTTCAGGATCACCATATCCGTAGACCAAACTATCGCCTAATGCCACTAGTTTTAGGGGTGCAGGATGCTTTAGGACTGGCTTTTGAAGTTGGGGAGATGCAGAAAGACTATGCATAAGGGAAATCAAGAACACCTAAAATGGATTGTAATATTTCGAATTAAGTCTTAGCAATTCCTTAACATTAGCATTTGATTTCACGTAATTTCAGCATCTCCAGTCAAGAGTACTGAGCAAGATCTAGACCCTTGTCCAAAAATATTTGCTTTTCGCTTCGCATCAATTTTGGCGGTTGACGGAGCCTTTGCACTCAACACAACCCCAACGGGAATATCAGCATGCTCTACTCTAATATTAAGCCAAAGAATAAAAATAAGCCCCAAGTCTGAGCCTAGATCGTTTAAGGTCAGACG
>CALDHF010000125.1 GCA_937941595.1 uncultured Acaryochloris sp.
ATTTGCCGTGGGTGAAACGGGATTATCTAATACCGCTGCCTCGATACAGCTTTGAATATTGGGATCATTCTCAGACAGATTTTGAAAAAAGTGTTGCAACCGCTGACTGATTTGTTTAGGTACCGCCCCTAAAAACTCTAGTTCCTGAGAACTCACCCCTGGATGGGACACGGTGCCAAATCGATCTTGCCATTGCACACCGCCCGCTGCGAGGCCAGGTAGGTATAGACCTTCTTTTGCCACTGTTCCTGGATCAAACGCCTTTTCAACAATGTGATTGACCCCGCGGTTGCCAATATGTTCACCATTGGTAAGGACGTAAAAATGTCCATCCAGTTGGCGAGCCGCGCGGACATAGGCTGGATCAAGGGTACGAGTTAGGGGATTTTTCACCAATCCCATGCACACCCCATCCAAATCTTGAATGATTAACAGATTATTTTGCCGCTGGCAAAGGTCAATCAAAGCGCCATGGTCCAATGACCAGGTTTGCTCAGACAAAGATAGGTTAGGCATGATGGGTGGGTAGAGAACTTAAAACGGCTGAATGAAGGCTTTTGACTATTGCCGTTAGGCCGTTTTAGCTGGAACTTGCTCCGGCTGAGGAGACTCTTCTGCGGGCTTGACCACAACCCGAGGATGATTTTCCAAATGCATGGCTAACTGGGACTCAATTCCTTCGCGGACAATTTGCCGATATTCCAAAAAGTGTTCAATAAATGCAGATGCAGACAGATATCGAGTACACACTTGGGGATTTTTTTGGAGAATTCGGAACAAATTAATCCAGAATTTAAAGCGCGTTTTGCGAACGACCCCTTGCCGCCAAGCCAAAGTAGATAAGGCGCGAATATCAACCCAGCTCACCTTGAGAGAACTCTTACCCGAACCGCCATATTTGGGACGGATATTCATGCTCATAAAATGACGGAAGGTTCGATCCATATACTTCACCGGATCGTAAATGTTGCAGAAAGCTTCTACATACTCATTGGCAATTTCATCGATGGGTCGGGTGGGAACATAATTCATCAATGAGGTTTGATTGCCAGTGCCTTCTTGACCTTGGATGAGGCGACCTTCTTTTTCAAGGCGATGCCACAAGGCTGTATTGGGCAAAGCTTGCAACATGCTGAACAGAGCAATGGGAATATTCGTCTTTTCAACAAAACGAGTAATGCGATCGCCTGCTCCAGCCTTCTCACCATCAAAGCCAATAATAAAACCAGCCATGATCCGCAGCCCTTTCTCAGACATGGTATCGATGGATTCGCTGAGGGAGTCACGGGTATTTTGAAATTTCTTCGTCACCTTTAAGCTGTCTTCATCCGGGGTTTCAATTCCCAAGAACACACTATTAAAGTTGCACTCAATCATCAGATCCATCAACTCTTCATCCTGGGCTAAATCGACAGAAGCCTCTGTAGCGAAGGAAAAAGGGTAATCTTTCTCAGCCATCCACTCCCGCAACTCGGTGAGCAGGAGCTTGACATTGCGCTTATTGCCAATGAAGTTGTCATCAACCATAAACACGTTGCCACGCCACCCTAACTCACAGAGTCGATCGAGTTCACCAATCAATTGCTCAGGGGTTTTGGTTCTCGGCTTACGCCCATAAAGAACAATGATGTCGCAAAACTCACATTGAAAGGGGCAACCCCGAGAAAACTGCACCGACATATTGTCGTAGGCAGAGAATTTCAACAGGTCAAAGCGAGGGATAGGCGTCTCAGTAACGGCAGGTTTTTCCGTTGCTCGGTAGATGCCGCTCTCATCCCCACGCTCTATGGCCTCGATAAACATGGGCAGGGTCAGTTCCCCTTCGTCCAAGATTAAGTAGTCTGCCCCGACTGCCTGCAAGTCTTCAGGAACAGACGTGGCAAATGGACCACCTACCGCAACTTTCTTGCCTCGGCGGTGGGACTCTTCTACGAGAGCCAACATGTCTTGTTTTTGCACAATCATGCCGGATAAAATCACCATCTCTGCCCAGTCCCAATCTGACTCAGGCACCGACTCGATATTTTTATCAATCAACCGAAATTCCCATTCTTGGGGCAGAATTGCGGCGACAGTTACCAAACCTAAGGGTGGTAATAATGCTTTTTTATCAACTAAGGATAGGGTTTTCTCAAATGACCAAAAACTCTTTGGGAAGAGGGGGTATATCAGTAAAACTCTCATAGAGTGGTCACGTCTCCTAGTCTAAATACATCAGATTTTAGCGTTGATTCGTTTTTTCTGCTGAAATTAGATTTAAACTTGTCCATTCATTTAACTCAATCACTCTTTTGAAGATTTTCGATGGTAATTAGTTGCTTTTGTCAACTCAGGTTATGCCTTTAAACCCAACTGTCTACGCACCCAAGTTGCCCCCATAAATAACAAAGGTGTTACTAAGGCACCAGTCAGAATTAGATGCAAGGGAAAGTGAAAATAGAAGAACCACAGGATTAAAACGCCATAGGTAGAATCCATGTGATCAATGACATAGAAAATCTTGCTGTTTTCATCTCCGGGTGGAATTTGCAAGCGTCGCTTTACAAAAGAGTTCGGTAATTCAGATAGGTTGAAAACAAAGCCAACCAACAGTCCATATTCAAGATAATTAAAGTTAGAAAACTGAATCAGTGGGCCTGAATTTGAGAAGAGCTGTGACTCAATTAATTGCAGCAAAAAGGTACTTAAAACACAGGTTAATGGTAGACTGATTAATCCTCTCCATCTTTTATTTTCTCCGAACCACTGAGTTTGAATAGGCGTATTTAAAAGCTTGAATGGTTTTGTTTTCCATAGGAATGCCTCCAAAACTCCAGCGATGAATAGCCCTATGCCGAGCCATAGAATATTCAAAGTATCTTGGGCGAATTGAGTCCAGAAAAGCATTGTTTTCGTAGCAGATTAAATTGGATATTGTCTTCGAAGAACAACTTTTTTTTGTCAGCAAACCGAAGCAGATAGCGTTTGATATTAGAGCTAAGGGTTGGTTGACGGCAACGGGGTTGTCTTGGTTCCATGCGGGGATACGGCAAACGTTATCCTTGGATGACGTTGTTGGGGTGAAACCTAGCTCTGAAACCTACCCACAAGGTTTAGTGGGATTAGTGATTTGTGCTTATCCTACTCCTAGGACTTTACCGCAACGTCGATGTTTACGAGAATATCGGTTCGTCTGTGGGACTGAGCAGATGCGATCGCAATGGATCAATGTCATTCAGCAAACCTTGCAAGGTCTTCCCATTCAACCTCAGCAGGCGGTTAAACCGCGGACGCTTCAAGTTTTAATTAATCCGAAAGGCGGGACACAACAAGGGAAAAAGGTCTTTGATGCCATTCGGCCTATTTTAGAGAATGCGAATTGCCACCTGGATGTGATTGAGACCCAAGGCGGCGATATAACGATCCAGACCGTTCGAGAGCTGGATCTTACCCATGTGGATGGCTTTGTGGTGGTGGGGGGGGACGGCACCGTTCATGAATTGATTAATGGTCTAATGACCCATCCTGATGTTGTCCATCCGGCCAGCGGTATCTACCCAGAGTCCTTAGGTAGGTCAGAGGCGATCACCAAACCGATAGGTATTATTCCCGCTGGGACTGGGAATGGCTTGGGGAAAACGATTCTGAGTCTTTCTCAAGAAGCTTATGACCCGATCAACGCTGCCTTTATTATTGCGAAAGGTCAGTCTAAACCGATTAATCTCGGCGTAGTTGAACAAGATGGGCATCAGTATTACAGCATCCTGTCTCTAGCCTGGGCATTGATTAGTGATATAGACATCAATTCCAATAAATTACGCTTTCTGAAGTTTTTAGGCTCTCTACGGAGTGATATCTATGCTGTCTTTAGCATTCTGACTTTAAGGAGTTATCCGGGCAAAGTCTCTTTCGTACTAGCTCCAGATTGGCCGTCTAGACCGCCTCATAAGAGCCAGACCCTTAATGACTATACCGATAGTGAGCGGTCAGTATCCACTTCAGCATTGACCGCCAATACAGCAACCCTCCGTGATCAAAGTCAAAATTGGTGTGTGATTGAAGATGATTTTATTGGGCTTTGGGTGATGAATGTTGCCTGGGCCGCTCATAGTGTACAGGCTGCTCCCCATGCCCAATTAGCCGATGGCTATATGGATGTTTTAATCATTCGTAAAGGGATTACTCGCTGGCGTTTACTGACCGCATTTCTCAAAATCTCGACAGGAGAGCATTTGCTGCTCCCAGATATGGAATATTACAAAATTCGGTGTTTACGTCTAGAACCTCAAGGATCCGCAGGGTTGCTTGCGGTTGATGGTGAGCAAATCGACCACTGTCCTGTGCAATTAAATGTTCTCCCTAACCATGCTCAGGTTTTCTGCCGTTAATCTGAGGGCTGACAAGCCGATGTATACTCTACCCCAAATGCCCAAGCTGCTGAACTCAAGCTGGGCGTAATCATGTTCTCACCATCTGAGATTAGGTGGAGTAAGTGTCCTCAATATGAAGTCAATCACCCTAGCAACGTCGGTCTTTGTGACCATCCTGGGTTTGAATACCCCTGCCCGTGCCGTAGACGCTCCGCTTGTGCAACAACTCCTGGATACTCGTTCCTGTGAAAACTGTGATCTGAGTAACGCCAATCTCAGGGGTCTGAACTTAAGCCATACCAACCTAAAAGGTGCCAATCTCAGCAACGCCAATCTCAGTCAGACCAATTTAAGCCATGCCAATCTCACAGGGGCTAATCTCTCCCGCACTAACTTTCAGGACGCCAATATTGCTGAAGCTAACCTCAGTCAATCCAATCTTACAGGTGCAACTTTAGTAGAGGCCAATTTACAAGCCACTGATTTAGGCAACGCCACCCTCAAACATGCCAAATTAAACTCGGCGAATCTCCGTCATGCGGACTTGAGGGATGCGAATTTAAATCATGCTGACCTGAGTCAGACCAACTTGATCGACACCAACATGCAGGGCGCGACTCTGGAACAGGCTAACCTCAAGGGGGCCGCCGGACGACTAGCCTCATCTGTTAACGAGCCTGTCTCATCCCCAGAAACGACAACATCTAGTCTTTCTCTCTCCCAGACTGAGCCTTCTCAAAAGTCGCTAGACCAGAAAGAGGAGTTCTCCCAGGTATCCAGAGCCAACACCCCAACGTCCACTGCCCCAGATCGACGAGACGCTCTTGCTGTCTCTCCACCTGGTTCACCTCCCCGGACTGTTGATGTAGCCCCAACACAGTTGCGCTCCCCAGCCTCTTCTGAGCAGTTTTTAGGGGATAAAGCCCCTCAGCCCGTCTCCGCCCGTGCGGCTGATTTGGCGCAAGTCGACTCTGCCCCTCCTGACGTTGAGTCCACCCCTTCTGAGACCACTGACCCCCTCGAAGAATCAGAAACGACGCCTGGGGAGTCTGAGGCTGAACCCTCTACAGAGACAGAACAGCCGACGGAACCCATCTTCAGTCCCTTGGCCAATCAACAATTCCAGCAGCCCACAGCGATTCACTTGCCCAACGGGGCGGTATCTTTGAATTTGTATAATCGCCTGTTTTTCTTGCCGGGGTCAGAAGCGGCAAGCGGAACCTCCGCCTATCCCAATTTTGGTGTTACCTGGGGGGTGACGGATAGTACCGAGCTAGATCTAACCTTGCAAGTGGTGGATACGGGTTCCCCCAATCGACTCGGCCCCTTCGATGTGGTCCGGCGGGTAAACAACCGCGATTTAACAGTGTCAGTTAAGCAAAAACTTTGGAAGAATCCTAGTGATACCCTAGCCTTGAGTGGTTCTTTTGCTTTGGCATTACCCTTAACCAAGCGCACTTTTGAATTTAATCCAGGCCGAATTGAGCGGGAAGACAAGAGTTTAATCCCTGCATTGCAATTGCCGCTGACGGCTACGGTCAAAGATCGCTGGCAATTTACTGTCTCTCCGACCGTTGCTTTTTTCCCGGATAGCAATGCAGTTTTTATTCCGCGCCTTCCTACCGCGAACCCTGGCTCTTTTGGTACAACCCTAGGGGTAAGTGGTGCAGTTTCTTACCAAGTGCATCCGCGTTTAACCCTTTGGGGAGATGCATTTGTCCCTTTTACGGGCAATAACAGCTTTAACCGGGATACAGGGTTGCCTGCTAAGGCCATTGCTTATAATGCGGGTCTGCGTTACTTTCTGAACCCGAGTCTCGGGGTGGATGTATTTGCCTCTAATACCTTTGGTAGTAAAGGACCATTAGCTCTGACGGCAGATCGAGATTTAACGGCTTTGGGGGTGAGGGTGACGTCTTTGCCTAGTGTGTTTGCTGCCAATCGTCGCTATGCCGATAGCTTTAAACAGGACCGGGATGGTCAGGATTCGCCCATTACCACGGACGGATTAGCCTTTTTTGATGGGGGGACCGTGCCCAGCCAGAAATTCCTTTTCAACTTGCAGGGGGGAGGGCAAGGCATTCTAACTGCGCTCCGCTATGGCGTGACCAAAGATTTTGAGCTATTTGGGTATTTGGATTATATCTTTGGGGATGTGGATGAATCCGAACAAGGCTTTGGTGTGAAGCTACGGCTCCTGAACCAGGATGAAGGTGCCCCCTTGACCGGAAGCATTAACGCCAGCGTGGGTCTGACAAACAATCTGTTTGATAATTTTGACAATAACAATCGGAATGGTTTGTTCCGTGGGGGCACCCCCAAAGATTTTCCTTTGATTTTTAGAACCGATAGCCCTGAAGGCAGGCGCTTTGTGGTGACGTTGTCCTTGCCCCTGCACTATAAGGCCAATGAGAAACTGGCCTTTTGGTTGACGCCCATTGTCGGTTTTGCCCAGCGCAATGGGGTGGAGCTGGGGGGCTTTAATGTGGGTGGCTCAGTAGAAGTGATCGAGGATATTAGTCTGGTCGGGGAATTGGGTGCTAATTTATTCGGCGAAGGCAATGCCTTTATTGGTGACACCCTGGCCGATCGCATTCCCTGGTCTGCGGCAGTGCGCTGGAATCTAGGCAGCATCCTAGGCCGGGACGATGCAGAGACGGGCAATAATCCTAAGGTCGAGGTCTTCGTTACCAATCGGGTTGGCTCTTCCACCTGGCATCAGCTTCGGGTTAGAGATCAAAATGAGATTACGGTTGGGGCTGGACTCTCTATTCCCTTCTAAGGAATGCTTGGGTTTGGGGAGGCTTTTGACTTTTCTCAATTGGCCGTGATAGGGTCGCTGCTATTCGGGTTTGGGGGGCAATACTAATGTCTAATCATCCTCAATCATCCTCCGTCGAAGAGGAATCCATCCAGGCAAATTCTGAGATCGAGACAGCCCAGATTACTGCACCTCAATCGTTTTTAGATAAAGTTGTCCAATTCTTTACGATTAAACTGGCTCGGTCCTTAGCTCGGTTTACCTGGATTACCCCCAATCGGGTTACCTGGGTTTCGGCAGGAATTGGTGGACCTTTGACAGGATGGTTGATTATCCAAGAACAGTATGGGCTGGCGACGGCATTGGTGGTGGTCAGTGGTCTGCTGGACGGGTTGGATGGGGATATTGCTAGAGAGCGAAATCTGACATCGATTGAAGGGGGCATTTTGGATAGTGTGCTGGATCGATATGTCGATTTTTTCCTGATTGCTGCCCTGATTTTGGTGAATCCGCAAGATCATCTTTTGGTGGGTCTGGTGGCATTGCTGGGTACGACGATGGTTCCCTATATTCGGGCTAGGAGTGAGGTGGCAGGCAAAAGTTCGATTGCTAGTATTGGCAGTCGGGCGACTCGGATTGTTTTGATCATTGTGGGACTTCTGACTCAGCAATTCTTCCCATTGCTAGTGGCATTAGCGATGATTGCCAATATTGCGGCCGTTCATCGGTTCTGGTTTGCGTTAATTCCCGCAGAAGATCAACCCTCTGCTTCCAAGTAGATGAATGCTGCAGGTATCCTGAAACTCTTTTCCTGAAGCTGAAATTGTTATAGTGATGACCGGATTAATTCTTGACGCCATCTTAGGCTCAAGCTAAGGGTAGCAAGGCATGCAAAATGGTTAAAACTGGAACACGCGAACGGTTGCCAGAGTGGTTACGTCGCCCGATTGGCAATGCCAGCGATTTATCAACTGTGCAGCAGATAGTCAAACGCCACAATATTCACACCATCTGCGAGGAAGGTCGATGCCCGAATCGGGGAGAGTGTTATTCCCAGAAGACAGCCACGTTCCTCTTGATGGGACCTGTTTGCACCCGAGCCTGCTCTTTTTGCCAGGTGGATAAGGGCCATGCACCCCAGCCGTTGGATGAACAGGAACCTCAAAAAGTCGCTGAATCAGTGCGGTTACTGGGTTTGAAATATGTCGTCCTCACGTCTGTGGCTCGGGATGATTTACCCGATCAAGGGGCGGGTTGGTTTGCGACGACTATGGCTGCCATTCGAGCCGTCAGTCCAGAGACCAAGATTGAAGTATTGACCCCGGATTTTCGGGGCGATCGCACCCTCGTATCCACCGTCGTCAACGCAGCCCCCGTCTGCTACAACCACAACCTCGAAACGGTCCGCCGTCTCCAAGGCCCTGTCCGACGGGGGGCCAAATATGAGCGATCGCTCCAGGTCTTGGCCATGGTTAAGGAACTCGCACCTGAAAATGACTTCGCACCTGAAATTGCCACAAAGTCGGGTTTGATGCTGGGGTTGGGAGAGACTGAAGCCGAGATTGTGGAAACCTTGCAGAATTTGCGGGACGTGGGGTGCGATCGCATCACCCTCGGTCAATATATGCGCCCCTCTCTGGAGCATCTTCCGGTGCAAAAATACTGGCATCCAGACGAGTTCGATTACCTGGGTGAGATAGCCCGGTCCATGGGATTTAGCCATGTTCGGTCTGGCCCCCTGGTGAGAAGCTCCTACCATGCCGGAGAATAAGCTTTTCTGCCTGAACCTATAATCATGAGATAGGATCACTGAGTATTCTTCGTTCTCTACATCGTTCTACCCTTAATGCCCAATCAGCCCTCCGTCGCCGTTGCCCATCTCGGCTGTGAAAAAAATCGAGTCGATACCGAACATATGTTGGGGTTGCTTGTGGAAGCAGGCTATCCCGTCGATAGCGATGAAGCCTTTGCAGACTATGTGATTGTCAATACTTGCAGCTTTATCCAGGCCGCTCGGGAAGAATCCGTGCGCACCTTAGTCGAACTGGCAGAAGCGGATAAGAAAATTGTGATTACCGGCTGCATGGCCCAGCATTTCCAAGAAGAATTGCTAGAAGAGCTGCCGGAAGCTGTTGCCCTGGTGGGGACCGGAGACTATCACAAGATTGTCGATGTCATCCAGCGAGCCGAAGCGGGAGAACGGGTGAAAGAAGTATCTCCTGAACCCACCTATATTGCCGACGAGACCGTCCCTCGGTACCGCACCACCACGGAAGGAGTGGCCTATGTTCGCATCGCTGAAGGCTGTGATTATGGCTGTGCCTTCTGCATCATTCCCCATTTGCGGGGCAAACAGCGGTCTCGCTCCATCGAGTCCATTGTGGCTGAAGCTCAGCAGCTAGCGGCAGAAGGGGTTAAAGAGCTAATCCTCATCTCTCAAATCACCACTAACTATGGTTTAGACCTGTATGGCAAACCTCAGCTAGCCGAACTGCTTCGGGCTTTGGGTGAAGTAGATGTACCTTGGATTCGTATGCACTATGCCTATCCCACAGGCTTAACCCCAGCAGTGATGGCGGCCATTCAAGAGACCGAAAATGTCTTGCCCTACTTGGATTTACCCCTGCAACATTCCCATCCCGAAGTCTTGCGGGCCATGAACCGACCCTGGCAGGGCCAAGTCAACGATCAGATTATTGAAAATATTAAGGCCACCTTGCCCGATGCCGTTTTGCGGACCACCTTTATTGTCGGTTTTCCCGGTGAGACCGATGCCCATTTCCAGCATCTGTGCGAATTTGTCCAGCGTCATAAATTTGATCATGTCGGGGTATTCACGTTTTCCCCAGAACCAGGCACACCAGCCTATGATTTACCGAATCAGCTTCCTCAGGAGGTGATGGATGCGCGGCGCGATCGCATCATGGCATTGCAACAACCCATCTCTGGGCAGCAAAATCAACGCGAAATTGGCAAGGTCGTCCAGGTTTTAGTGGAACAAGAACATCCTGGTTCTGGTCAGCTTATTGGCCGTTCAGCCCGGTTTTCTGCGGATGTCGATGGCCTGGTCTATATCCATCCAGACAACGAGTCCTCCGCCATGTCTGCCCGTCTGGGTTCTATGGTGCCCGTCCAGATTACGGATGCCGATGCCTACGACTTACATGGTCAGTTAGCCACAGATCGGTCTTAGACCCTATATGGTTCATCAAGTCTTCAATACCTCGACAGCAAAGCTTTTGCAGAGGGTTTTGCTTCTGCAAAATGTCATGAATACTTGATTTATAGTGCAATATGTAACACTTTGTTGCAGAATAGAAACATTAGGCTAATTATTGTCCTAACTTATCATCGCCAACTTCTTACCTGTTGGCATCCTACTGCCCTCTATTCTTAAGCCGCTCCGTTGGAGTGGTATTGGACCGCTTAACTTCTATACCTCGACGAGCAGACACTGATAGTCATGATTCAGATGCTGTTGTGATTGCTCGGCAGACGTTTCTCTGTACGAGCGGCAGTAACCCGTAAAAACCCTCTAGGAGAGTTCATGACCCTAACGTTTAGTCAACTTGGTCTTTCACAAACGCGTGTTGATTGTTTAGAAGCACTTGGTTTCACAACCCCCACCCAAATTCAGGCAGATGCAATTCCTCACCTGCTTGCCGGCCGAGATATCATTGGGCAAGCCCAGACAGGAACAGGTAAAACAGCCGCTTTCTCTTTACCGATTTTAGAGCAGCTTGATCCGACCATTAAAGCTCCCCAAGCGCTGATCTTGACCCCCACCCGAGAGCTAGCGGTGCAGGTCAGTGAAGCCGTATACGAATTCAAAGCCGATGGGGCTTTGCGAGTGGTTGCCATTTATGGTGGACAGTCCATCGATCGACAGGTTTCCCAACTGCGTCGTGGCGCTCAAATTATTGTGGGTACTCCAGGTCGGGTGATGGATCTCCTGAACCGGGGTGAAATTGTGCTCGAACAGCTGAGCTGGTTTGTGTTGGATGAAGCTGACGAAATGCTCAATATGGGATTTATCCCTGATGTCAGAAAGATCCTGACTCAGGTGCCCGCCCATCGCAAAACCGCTTTTTTCTCTGCCACCATGGCCCCAGAGATTTACAAGCTATCCAAGCAATTTTTAAATGATCCCGTAACGGTGACTGTGGAACAGCCCAAGGCTGCACCGACTCGGATTAAACAAATTGCCTACCGCATTCCCCGAGTATGGGCACGGGCCACGGTTCTACAGGCCGTCCTAGAACTGGAAGATCCTGAATCTGCTCTCATTTTTGTGCGCACCCGCAGAGAAGCGGCCACCTTAACTCAGCAACTCCAGTCCGCGGGATATAGTGCTGACGAGTACCATGGCGATCTCAGTCAAAGTCAGCGAGAGCGACTGCTCGATCGGTTCCGCCAGCGCCGAATCCGCTGGGTGGT
>CALDHF010000126.1 GCA_937941595.1 uncultured Acaryochloris sp.
ATGTCATTTCCACCCAAGCCATTGATCAGATCGGCACCTTTAGTACCCTTGAGAACGTTGTTGTTCTCATCTCCAACGATAAGCTGGTCGGGAATCGTGACTGCCCATAATTCTGCGCCTGTCGTTCCATCATCTGCACTGAAAAACAGCTGATCGCCAACCACTGTTAAATTCTGTGGATACGAACCATCAGCCCCTGGGTTAATGTCTTGGAGTAGTTGTGTCCCTGCAGTGGTGCCATCACTCACCCATAACTCACGACCTGTGAAACCATCATTAGCAGTGAAAAAAAGTAAGTTATCAGCAACAGTTAAATCTCCTGGGGCTGAACCGCGAGTTCCTAGGTCAATGTCTTGGAACAGTTGGGTGCCATCAGCGGTACCATCAGACACCCATAGTTCAATGCCCGTTACACCATCGTCGGCCGCGAAAAACAGCTTGCCATTCAATTCAAGTGCAGCGAAGTTAGGTATTAAAGAGTTTCTAGAGGTAGTACCAGGTTGGATATCCTTAAGCAGTTGTGTCCCATCAGTTGTTCCATCAGACACCCATAGTGCATTGCCCGTTACTCGGTCATTAGCGATGAAGAATAGTTGGCCATTAAATTCAGTAAAGCCAAAAGGATTCGAGCCGAAGCTATTTGGACTCTCTACTGTGTCGATATCTTTCAGTAGCTGTGTGCCATCAGCGGTGCCATCAGATACCCATAGTTCAGTGCCCGTTACACCATCATCTGCACTGAAAAACAGCTTGCCATTAAATTCAGTGAAGTCAGAAGGATCCGAGCTAAAGGCAACGCCATAGGGACTCTCTGTTGTATTGATGTCTTTCAGAAGTTGTGTGCCATCAGCGGTGCCATCAGATACCCATAGTTCGGTGCCCGTTACACCATCATCTGCACTGAAAAATAGCTTGCCATCCGATTCAACGAAGTCAGAAGGAGTCGAGCTAGCAGGATAGACGCCAAAGGGGCTATTAATATCACCTGCCTGACCTGTACTGATATCTCTCAGAAGCTGTGTGCCATCAGCAGTACCGTCAGATACCCATAGCTCTCGACCCGTTACACCATCGTCGGCTGCGAAAAATAGCTTGCCATTAACGTCAAGTACAGCAAAGGGCAATCCAAATCTAAAAGAGCGATTAAAGATACTGGGGCTACCAGTATTGATGTCTTTCAGAAGTTGTGTGCCATCAGAGGTGCCATCTGATATCCATAGCTCCCGACCCGTTACACCACCATCGGCCAGGAAAAACAGCTTGCCATCAAACTCAGTGAAGTAAGATGGCCCATCGAAGTTATCAATACTAGGGCTAATATCTTTAACGAGTTGAGCACCCCCAACCAGTCCACTCATGTCAAACTCAGACTTAGTGATGACTAATTCATAATTGCCAGGCGAGAATGGAACTGGGAAGGGATCAAAACCACTCCCTGCAGCATTAGGATCGTATTCAAAATTGGGAACTCTACTTACCCCTACATAGTAAGTCCCAGCAGCTGGAGGCTGAAAACTAAGGAAAGTATCTGAGCCAGCATCAAGATCTAATTCATTACCTTCAGCATCAAATATTCTCAGGACAGGATTGAAAGATGAGTTTGAATCACGGGTAATGCCATCAACGGTTATACGAGTGTTTTCTGTGAGTTCAAACGCATACAAATCAACATCAAACTTTGCTTCGACATCTGGGTTGTTGCCAATTTCACCACTAAATGTAAATTCACCAAATTCATCTATATCAATGCCGGTTTGTGTGGCCGTCAATAGAGTGTCGTTAGATTCCATTTTTTTATCACCTCATTTGGTGGTCAGAAGGGGCATTCGTATTGATATGTCTATAGTCATGTCCAGATAACACGCACTGTCTCAATACAGGACTTTAAACATCCATCAGTATTATTTGAATTTGTTTTTTGAGTTAATAGCCAATGGCAAGCTCAGATCTTTATGCCAGATAGATGTTTTTGACTTGCTATTTTCATTAGCTGTCGTGGCAGTACTGAAGAGCAGTAGTTAAGCTATTTTTTATTGAAACGATAGAAGCAATTAAAGATAATCATTTTGACCAAAAAGCATGGAGGAAGAGGAGGAAGTCTGTTTAAAGTCAGCTATATAATAGGCTCACACTTCTATTTTTTCTAAAGGATATCAATATCACCTAAAGAAAGAATATATTATTTTCAGTATTTTATTCCAGTTTCAAGAAAATAAGGTTTGTATGCCTTGTTAGGCCCCGTTTTTCTGACGACGAAGAATTCTATCTGTTAACCATCCTGTTTACTGTATTGGACTTTAGACTAAAAAGAAGCTTCAGCAGAAATTATCATGCGAGTACTTCTGTCGCATGATCGAATGGGAGCATATCACCTTTACAAATCAATTCAGCCATTGAAATAAGCACACCGATGTGCCAGTGCTTGTGGAACATTGCTCTCATTCCACTGAACCCCTGAGATTTTGACTCTACGCCTAATTTGTTTGATAGCAGATTCAACTGTCCCAGACCCAATGGAGCAGATTTGCTTACTCTGGTAATAGTAATAATTGACGATCCGATGCCGATGTTTGCGGACATAGTTGCAAAAGACTTGGGTTTGTCTTCTTTTCAAAAGTTCAAACAGAGCCAAGGTTTCATCAACCTTCTTTGTTCAGCCTGGTGCAGCATCTCCTCAAGCTATCAAGGTGATTGACTCAGAACAACCCTTGCAAGATTTTCTGCTGGAGAGGTAAGGCTTGCTCAGCAGAAACACAATCACACAATAAGGTACAGCCGTAGTAATAGTTGCTCAGGGTGATGACAGCTTCAGGATGATCGTACGCGAGGGTAGGAAACCGAAATTTTTTAGATCCGAGAAAGGGATGTTCTTCTTGATCCGGGTTAGAAATATCAGCTACTAATTTGCTTTTTTCAATAATTTCTTGGCGCTTAGAGAGTTTTGCCAGCTCTTCAAGGCGACGGACCTCCCCTGAAAAGTACTGCCTACAGACTGGAGAAAATTGGGCTGGATTTTGGAGCACATAATCAAAGAATAAGGCTCGGACCTCATCGATGGTCTCAAGTGTCTGATTTTGTTGTTGCAGTTCTTGTTGATGCCAGACATGTACTAGAGCATCGGCAAAATCAAAATTTTTGCCAGCCTTGAGACTGCGTTTTGGCACTGGCCCAAGATTGCACTTGAAGCAGTGAGCTAACACTAAGTCATGGCTGAATTGATAGCCCACATCAAAGACTCGACTGATCCGACGTGCAGGGTCAAATCGGTAATAATAGTCTGAGCAAAAGGCACGGATGGTGATGGCAGATTGAATAGGATGGGTATCTAAACTTTGGCGGGCTGAGGTTGGGCTGGACCTGTGAGTTTTGAAAAGATGGATGATACGGGTTGCGATCGCACCCCCTTCCCGAACCTGCTCTAAAGCTTGTGGATTCTGGTTTTGCAAATAGTCGCTGAGTCTAGCTTTGAACGTCTCCAAGAAACCTTCTGTTGCTTGGGGAGGAAGCATTTGAGCAATAAACCAAAACACTTCATACCAGGCAGGATTGAACAGATGGGTTTTATTGAAAAGGACTGAGAATGCGGCCTTTGGATCTGCACGAATTTCATCAAGGAGGGCTAAAGCTACAAAATATTCATGAAAAGACAGATGAGAAAAACGGTAGTGATGCCATGAATCCTGAGTGATGATGCCGTAGCTCGCCTCCAGCTCCCGCAAAAACTCAGTGGGTGACAAACCGCCCTGTGTTTCAAGATCGATACCCGCATAACTTAGAAATGCCCGCGAAGCCGGGAAAATTTTGTCATCATAGTCAAAGGCCGCTCTAGCTATAGTCTTCAAGAGCGTCATCTTCTCCTGATAGGTTTTGGCAGGGATAACTGCGCCTGCAGGCAGCATATGGTTGTAATTCAAATCTCCGAGAATATGTTCAAACGCCATCTCGTAAATTTGATGCCGCTTTTGCGGTTTTTCGCGGGCAGATTCAAAAGCAATACAGAGGAGAGTCAATAACAAGGGGGTACTGGCTAGATCGAAGCCATCTCTAAAGTCAGCTTTATTTGTATTCAGCCAAGCCATAAAAGATTTAGCCTGATCAGGGCTGGCCCGAAACCAATTCTGGGAAAACTCTTCAATCTGATTGTCAGTAAATTGCTGAATCGTGGCTTGGGTAAATTGTTCATAAACTTGGCGACTAGCGGCTGTTCGACAGGTGATCACGACTCGATTTTTGTAAAACAGGTCAAACTCGGTTAAAGCCAGGGTCTGAGCTTGAGCCACAGGAATTTCGTCTTCGCCATCCAGTAACAATAAAACGGCCCCCTGCTCAAAAAGCTGCCGGAGCAGAGCAGGATCTAGGCCACAAGTTTTGCCATAAACCTCACTGATACAAGTCAAGAGATCCCGCTGTTTTAAGGGCTGGGCAATGTCTCGCAAAGCCACAAAAATAGGCACTACTTCCGGCATCAGTTTTCCCTGAATGCATTGCAGAGCCAGGTATTTCAGAAATGTGGTTTTGCCCGATCCAGGCAGACCCAAAATATGAAGATGGGAGTATTTTTCAATAGCCTCTTTGCCATTAAGACTTTCTGTCAACTTTGTGATCTTCTGGGCGTCATTCCCCGCCCAGGGATAGATACTATCTCCCTGCAAAACCCGCACTTGGGTATAGATCGCTTCGACGGGCTGAGCCTTATCCATGCCAAGAATACGAATAGCGCCACAGCGTTGCTCAATATAATCTCGTAGTTGTTGCCGGGCTTTTTGCACTTCTGGTCTTTCTGATGGGAACTGAGTCAGAGGCACTACCCCTTCCGCAATGTCTTGCCAGGGAATCTCTAAAAAATCACAGATCTCTTCAAATTTCTGGGACCAGATCTTTTCCCCCCGCAGAAATTTGCCCACCACAGAGCGATCAATTCCCAAGGTTTTGGCCACACCCTGTCGGGTCAAGCCCTTCCGTTTGAAGATTTGCTGGGCTTGCTCTACTCCCCTTGCGGATGCTTGCAGAGCGGGTTTCCCTCGATTAGATGATGCCATGATGATCTTTTAGGCTTGACTTGTAGATATTATGATGATTTTATAAAGAAGTTACGCAAGCAA
This sequence comes from uncultured Acaryochloris sp., assembly GCA_937941595.1. GTDB lineage: Bacteria > Cyanobacteriota > Cyanobacteriia > Thermosynechococcales > Thermosynechococcaceae > Acaryochloris. Next base: position 5,103 of record CALDHF010000126.1, read on the forward strand.
TGTCATCAAAAATATCAGCACTGAGCATTTTTAGCTGCATTACGTTGATTTATTGATGACTTTTGTAGACTAACTTCTATCTTACTGAACCACAGGCTATTTCGGTATTTGCCCAGATGGTTCAGGAAACTTCTTCACCAGTGATACCACCGGTAGAGGTCAATATTCCCCAGTTGAAATCACAACTTTCTGAATGCTCTGACAAGTTTATAGAAAATGACCTGAGGTTTTACTGTGAGGCATCTATATTTCCCATGCTTGTTACTTCTTTGTATGAGTTGCATTGCACTCCTTTCACCCCTTAAAGGCCAGCCTCAAGTCAACCCAGTTGACGCATATCAATCTGAATCCAAACGATTAAGGGTAGGACCTCAAAAGTCTCGCAGCGGCGGAGGTCCTGAACATCTAGAGGATCTAGCGCAACCTGGGCAAAATCAACTATCCCATGGATATCTCTGAGTAACCGTCTTTCCTAGAATTCAAGGTAAATGTGCATGCTTGTCATGATCTGTTTTGCGATTGCAATTGGTATCAGTTGCGGGGTAGGGATTATCGGCCTGATTTGGTGTCGTCGAGGCAATCAAGCTGTTGACAGTTTCATGCCATCGGAGCAGCTAATCGGTTTATACGGAGTGGTTGACATTCCGTTTGGACATGGCCACCCAGGAAAGGTACGCATCAATATCTGTGATTCCGTCCTCAATCTGCGGGCCTTTGCCTACAATTCGGAGAATTTTGAACGGGGCAATTCGGTTCTTGTTGTCGCGGTTGAAGACAATTATGTCCTGGTCATCTCTGAGGATAGTTTGTATAGCTTGGCCCAACAAGAATGCATGGGTCTTGGTATTGACCCGCTTCTGAGGGATTACATATAGTGCGCTCCACACCCGTTTCCAAAGCAATCAGCATTTTTTATAGAGGTATTTTGCGATGAATCAGCAACTCATCTTGCCCCAAAGATTGGATGCCATCTTGGCTCAGTCGACAGAAAAGACGACTTCCTCCCAGAAGATTGAGTCCTCTGTTAAAGAGCCTTCGTCTCCTAACCTATGGAGTGTTGGCTTGCCCTTGACCGTAGCTGTTTTAGGCAGCTTGGTCGGCATCTGGTTCTTGAAAGCTTTTTTGGTCATTTGCAAACCGAATGAAGTGGTTATTCTCTCAGGTCGCAAGTGGAAGACCCCCAATGGTCAAAAGCTCGGGTATCGGGTATTAACAGGGGGTCGAGCCATTCGAATTCCGATTGTAGAAACTGTCAAGCGGATGGATGTAACGACAATGGCAGTGCCAGTGGAAGTCCATAATGCCTATTCCAAAGGCGGTATTCCCCTGCATATTCAAGCGATCGCAAACATCAAAATTTCGAGCGATTCGCGGGTGGTTGGCAACGCCATTGAACGGTTTCTAGGTCACAAACGCACTGAAATAATTCGAGTGGCCCAAGAAACCCTGGCCGGATATTTGCGGGGCGTGGTAGCAACCTTGACCCCCGAACAAGTGAATGAGGATCGCCTTCAGTTTGCTGAGCGCATTGCCTCGGATGTTAGTCGGGAACTGCGGACGTTGGGTCTACATCTCGATATTCTCAAAATTCAAAGCGTGGCTGATGATGTGGACTATCTCAGTTCTCTGGGGCGGCAGCGGATCGCCATGATCTTGCGGGATGCTGAGGTGGCAGAATCTGATGCTCTTACGACTGCAGAACAGATAGAGGCTGAATGCCAAGAACAGGCAGCAGTTGCCCAAACCCAAGATCGAACTGTAGTTTTAGAGCAAGAAAATCAACTCCGCAAAATTAAGGCCAAACTGGAGCGCCAGGCCCGATCTGAAGAAGAAATTACCGTGGCCGCAACCAATGAGCGGCGGGCAAAAGTAGAGCAAATTTTGCAGAAACTGCGGGCTGAGGTCGAGCGGCTACGGTTGCAGGCCGACCAAGTCTTACCGGCTCAAGCTCAGCAGCAAGCCGCCGAACTGCGGGAACAAGGTGATGCAGCGATTTTAGCGGAAAATGCCCGAGCGGCTGCCCGGGTTAATGACATGCTTGCTGAGGTGTGGCAAGACATTGGCACTGATGCCTCTCAAGTGTTTTTGATCCAGCAAATTGAAACTGTGTTGCGGGAAGCAGTCCAAATTCCTGAACGACTTCATCTGCATCAGGTCAAGGTGGTGGATAACGGCGATGGCGAGGCCGTGGCTAGCTTACTGAGGGTTTACCCCCAAGTGGTCCACCAATTTCTAGATAGCCTACGCCAGACCTTGGGCATTGATGTCGTAGGTACCTTGACCCAGACCCATGGGCCGCAGTCTCTTACCCACTCTTTACCCCAAAAAGGAGCGTAATTATGGAACTGATCACCTTATTGCTTGGTCTGAGCAGCCTGAGCTTGGCTGCAGGCTGGAGTGTCACCAAAAATTTCTACTGCATTTGTCAGCCTAGCGAAGTGTTGATCTTTGCGGGGCCTCACACCCAGCTCACCAACGGTCAAAAAAAGGGCTATCGCTTGGTGAAAGGGGGCAGCAGTTTGCAGATGCCTCTGTTAGAGCAGAGTTTCCGCATGGATCTAACCAATATGATCATCGACCTCCAGGTGACTGGGGCCTATTCTAAGGGCGGCATTCCGTTGACTGTGACTGGGGTCGCCAATATTAAAATTGCCGGAACAGAACCCACCATTCATAACGCTATTGAGCGCCTTTTGGGCAAAAAACGTCAAGAGATTGAGCAGCTTGCCAAAGAAACTCTAGAAGGGAATTTACGTGGAGTCGTAGCGAGCCTGACCCCTGAGCAGGCAAACTCTGACCAGATTGCCTTTGCGAAGAGCCTATTAGAAGAGGCTGAAGCGGATCTAGAAAAGTTGGGATTATTACTGGATAGTTTACAGATCCAAACCATCGCCGATGAGGTCAGCTATCTAGATTCTTTAGGCCGCCAGCAACAGGCAGAACTGATCCGAGATGCGCGGATTGCCGAAGCCAAGGCCACGGCGGAGTCTCAAATTCTTGATTCTGCAAATCTGCGCCGTACTGCCCTACGCCAGCTGCAACGAGATGAAGAAATTGCTAAAGCTGATGCCCAAAAGCGAGTGCGTGATGCTTTAACTAAGCGGGTGGCGGCTATTGAAGAGGTCGAGTCTGTGGTGGGCGTCCAGGTGGCCCGCGTCGAAGCAGAGGCAGCGGTAGAAACGGAACGAATTGGCCAAGTAGAACAGCAGCTCCAGGCCGATGTGATTGCACCAGCAGAGGCAGATTGTGCAGTTGCGATCGCAACCGCCAAAGGTAAAGCTGCCCAGATTATTGAAGAAGGCAAAGCCCAAGCCATTGGTACTCGTCTGTTGGGGCAATCTTGGCAAGCGGCGGGAGCGGCGGCACAGGACATTTTCATGTTTCAGCAGCTCCACATTTTGACAAAGCTGATGGCGGCAAGTGTGCCAGAGGTTAGTGTCCAAAACCTTACAGTGATTGATGCCCAGAGGGGGGACACTCCTACTAAACTGGCCGCTTTTCTAGAACAATGTCAGCAAGCTACTGGCATGGATATACAAAAGATGCTGGCAAAAATGACTTCCCTCGATACTCCTCCTGAATCTCTATTGCCTGAGGTTGAGTCGGAGATAAATTCTCAAGGAGCCACCTCATGATCAATCAGATAGTGTGCGATGGTCTCCAACCGGCCTTTGGCCATCGCTACCAAATTCAGAAAAAACTCAGTGACAAAGCAGGTCGACAAACATACTTAGCCCATGACCAACAGCAAGATCAACAGGTCGTTCTCAAACTCCTCAACTTTGATGATGCTATAACTTGGGACCATTTCAAATTATTTGAGCGGGAAGCCAAAACCTTACAAAATCTCTCCCATCCAGCTATCCCGCAATACCGAGACTATCTTGATCTTGATTCAGGAGAATCTAAAGGGTTTGCACTCGTCCAAACCTACATCAAAGCTGAATCATTAGAAACTTACCTGCAATCAGGGCGCACCTTCAGCGAAGAAGAAATTAAACAGCTCGCAGAATCCTTACTTGAAATTTTGACCTATCTCCATAATCACCATCCTCCCGTTATTCATAGAGATATTAAACCGAGCAATATCCTTCTGGGCGATCGCTCTGGCAACCACCTCGGCCAAGTCTATCTCGTAGATTTTGGCTCAGTACAAACTGTTGCGAATAAAGAAAGTGGCACCATAACAATTGTTGGCAGCTATGGTTATATCCCCTTTGAACAATTTTGCGGTCAAGCAGCGCCTGCTTCAGATTTATATAGTCTAGGGATGACACTCCTTTATCTAGCAACGGGAGTACATCCAGCAGAGCAGCCCCAAAAACAAGGTGAGGTCCAGGTGCAGAATACGGGATTAAGCCGTTCGCTTGAACAATGGCTCAAAAAAATGACTTGCCCGAGCTTAAATCGTCGATTCTCTGATTCACAATCTGCATTGGAGGCACTGCTAGATGGTCAAAGTGATAATATCAGCACCTTAAAACCCGAGAGGACAAGCGTTCAACTCCAACGAACTTATGACAGGTTTGAGGTGATTATTCCAAGATATTTCAAGTTTGAAAAAGTCTTTTTTTGGTTAACTGCCCTGATGGGAGGGATCGTTCTTTGTTTTGTTGCTCCTGAAGTATTTTTAGGTATTGGGTTGTTAATCATTTGGATGATCTTGTGTATCTTGCCATGGGGTGTCATTTTGTTTGGATTATGGTGGCTATTCACACCCGCAGATAAAAGGCTAACCACCTCTCCAGCTATCAGACAATTTCGGCAAATCAAAAAAATGGTGATTGATGACCATACAATTACTCTTCAAACTTATTTTGATAAAGACAGGCGACCCAGGTCTAGAATAAATCGCTTATGTTACGCCTGTAGTTATGAATTTGATCATTTTTGGGATAGTAGCGGCACAAAACGTAATCGGGGCAAAGTCAAAGTTGAGCCAAAATTGATCATTAATGTAGAGGGCTTTGACTATACCATCGAAGGCTTAGCGGATGCAGAATATTGGTGGCTTGGACAGGAACTAAGCGACTTTTTGGGGCTTGAACTACAACTAATTTATTCCACACCTAAAGTGCCACCTGAACCCTCTTGTGGAGGAGGTTGCTAATGCCGACACAACTGTATAAGACGTCTATGACGGCAGCAGACCACAGCCTATATCAAAGGATTCTAGACTTTCAGGTTGATCTACCCAATGCTACTTTTCCGTTTTCCTACAAGCTGGCTTGGGAGTATCAATGGACCAGTTTGTACACATTGCGCACCATTGATGAGTATAAGAAATTTGTCTTTCTCGCAGTGGCAGCCAATCATATGGTTTCCCCTTCAACTCCTGTCGATAGAGTGTGGCATTTACATCTGCTCTATACCCACTCCTACTGGGATGACTTTTGTGGGCAAGTGTTAGGAAAACCTCTCCACCATAGTCCTAGTTTGGGGGGGCAGCAAGAAGGCAAAAAGTATCAGCGCGTCTATCAGCAGACCTTATTTACCTATCGTCAATACTTTGGAGATCCCCCTACTGATATTTGGCATCCTCCCCGATTAAGAAGTGAAAGTACTGATTTTCAGTGGGTGAACAAACGTCATTTCTGGTTAATTCCCCATCCAGCTTCTATCGTTAAAAAACTAATTTCTTGATGGCAAGTGGACTGGACAATGAGTTGCTATAGAATATTGCTGTCGTCATTGTCAGTGAGCCTTGAGCAATGCTCTGATCTCGTCTGCAGCCAACCTGAACTAGCCAAATTCCTCAGCGAAACATATTCTTGAGAATATAAGTCTACAATTGAAGCTAGTTGGCAGATGCTTCATTGACTTAGAGGTATGCATGACGGTCCCAGGAGCGAAGCGACGAGACTGCAAATGGTTGATAGTCATTCTGGGATCTTCACTACTGATGAGTGCCTGTGGATTGCTGCAAGCTCAGCCCACTCCCACCCCCACTCCCACCCTCGCCAAATCCACACGAGTAGTAGCTCGGGGCAAGATTATCCCTGAATTTGACGTGATCAAATTATCCGTCTCCAATGCTGAGGACAGTCGGGTAAATCAGATTTTGGTCAAAGTGGGCGATCGCGTGCGCAGGAATCAAGTGATTGCGACCCTTCAAGGGTCCGATCGTCGGCTAGCGGACCTGAAAGCAGCACAAACGAATGTGAAGTTATTGCAAGCCCGTCTCATTAAAGCTAAACAAGGGGATGCCAAACCTGGCGGTATTGCCGCTCAGCAAGCAGTCGTGGCCCGGCTTGAAACTCAGCTGCCCGTTGAGATTACACAAAAAGAAGCCGAGATTGTCAGCGCTCAAGCTTCTTTGCGAGAGGCCGCACTAACCTATCAGCGCCGTCAACAACTTTATAAACAGGGAGCGATTAGCCGGGCGGAAGTGGATGCCGCTCGAGAAGAATTTGAGACCACTCGCGCCACCTTAGCCGCCCAAATCGCGTCCTTGGAACAGACCGTCACCACTTTAAAAGCACAAATTCAAGAAGAAAAGGCCCGATTAGTTGAACTCCAACAGGTCCGCCCCATCGATGTCACCATTGCCCAAGCCGAGTTAGAGCGGGCTTTAATCGAAGTTCAACAGAGTCGGGCTGACTACGACGATACGCAAGTGCGGGCTCCTATTCCCGGTCAAATTCTCCGCATTAATACCAAGGTAGGGGAGCAAGTGAATACTGAGCTGGGTATTGTCGATTTGGGGCGAACAGAACAAATGTTTGTCCAGGCAGAAGTCTATGAAACCGATATCGGCAAAGTCAAGAAGGGCCAGCGGGCCACGATTCTGAGCGAATATGGTGGATTTGAGGGAGAAATTCAGGGGGTTGTAGATGATATTGGTCGCCAGATTGACCCACCCACTTTGTCTACAGGGAACAACAACCCAACGACGGATGAAAATGCCCGCGTTGTTAATGTTTCCATCCGTATCGATCAAGACGATAGCCCCATTGTTGCTGGACTTACGAATATGCAAGTCAGAGTCACGGTTAACTTAAAGGAGGAGGCTGGATGAAATGGGGGCAATTACGAAATTTAACGGCTGAACGGCCCTTGGCCTGGGCTCAGCTTTCCCATCAAAAGGCACGTCTAGCGGTCGCCATGACGGGGGTGGCCTTTGCCAATATTTTGATGTTTGCTCAACTGGGGATACGGGCGGTTTTGTTTGATGGCCTGACCTTAATTCATGAGAATCTCCAAGGTGAATTGTTTTTAATCTCCTCCTACTCTCAAGCCTTGGGATTTCAGCCTTTTGCGCGAATTTATCTTTACCAAGCCAATGCTGTTCCTGGCGTTGCTACGGCGAACCCTCTGTATGTCATGGGTCGTGTGGACTGGATTAACCCCGAGCAACTACCTGTCGAACATCCTATCCCCCCAGAGTTACTGTCTCCCCCTGGTGCAGACGAGTCGGCCAATAAGGAGATCCAAATCTTTCCCGATCGAGTCAAGATCCTGGCTTTTAATCTGGCCCAGCCTGCCTTTACCCTGCCGGAAATCAATCAGCAACTGGACAAGTTAAAAAAACCGGATACGATTCTCTACGACCGCTTATCTCAGGATGCTTTGGGACCCATCCCATCTCTCATAACTCAGGAGCCACAGCTGACTACGGTCATGGGCAACCGCCGGACCGAAGTTTCGGGGTTGTTCACGTTGGGGAGCACGCTATTCACGAAGGGGCATGTGGTCATGAGTGACTTAAACTATGCGGCCCGCAATGGACCAGAGAGTTTGGACAGCGTTAGTGTGGGGTTGGTGAGTGTGGATGCTGGGGTTGACCCGTTGCAAGTCCAAGCTCAAATCCAACAAGCCTTGCCGTCTTCTATCCAGGTGTTGACCCGCGAGGAACTCATTCAGAAAGAATTGGCTTACTGGGCCAAAGATCCGAGTGGGGTTGTCCTCAATTTTGGGGCGATGATGGGCTTCGTCGTTGGGGTGATTGTGGTCTATCAGGTGCTTTATTCCGATGTACTGGAACATCTACCCGAGTATGCCACCCTGAAGGCCATGGGGTTTGCCGATAACGCTTTACTGCGAGTGGTTTTGCAAGAAGCTATGATTTTGGCGGTGTTGGGGTTTATCCCTGGATGTGTGGCGTCCATAGGGGTTTATAGTCTGCTCAGTTCTCTCACTAAAATCCCCTTGAGTTTGCGTCCTGATGTGATGGTGCAGGTATTTATTTTAACCATCGTCATGTGCATGGGGGCCGGTGGAATTGCCACCCAAAAACTGCGCAAAGCTGACCCTGCGGATGTGTTTTAACCCATGGACCCTATTGTTTCGATCCGGCATCTGAATCATGCCTATGGCAAAGGGCAGTTGCGCAAACCTGTGCTCAAGGATATTAGTCTGGATTTGAATCCCGGCGAAATCGTGATCCTGATGGGGCCTTCAGGGAGTGGAAAAACGACGTTGTTAACATTGATTGGAGCGTTGCGATCGCAACAGGAAGGCAGCCTTAAATTCCTCGACCAAGAACTCCTAGGTGCCCCCAAGAAAAAGCTGGTCAAGCTTCGTCAGCAGATTGGCTTTATCTTTCAATCCCATAATTTGCTGGACTGTCTGACGGCCCAAGAGAATGTGCGTATGTCCCTAAAGTTACATACGCATTTGTCGGTGGAGGAACGTAAGGAGCGTGCGATCGCAATCCTCGATTCCGTTGGTTTAGGAGAACATGTCAACTACTATCCAGCAAATCTATCGGGGGGCCAAAAACAGAGAGTCGCCATTGCCCGTGCCCTGGTCAGCTATCCCAAACTGGTTCTCGCCGATGAACCCACTGCTGCCCTTGATAGCAAAACAGGTCGGGATGCAGTTGAAATCATGCGAAAACTGGCTCAAGAAGAAGGCTGTACGGTCATGTTGGTGACTCACGACAATCGCATTCTAGATATGGCGGATCGGATCCTGCAAATGGAAGATGGTCAGCTACTACCGACGGCCTGATGCCTATTTTTGTGTTTACGTAATGTCAATATCAATTCATAGGTCATGAGGCTCAAGTCCAGTTTTCTTAGAAATCCGTGCCAGCATGCGAGGACCAATTTCTTCTCCGTCATGGAAAGCAAATACAAAGTCCGACCAGTCATCACAGGAAAGAATGCGTGCCAAGAATCCATGAGATAAGTTCAATCGAACTTATAGATGTCATAGTCATTCCAGTACAAGG
>CALDHF010000127.1 GCA_937941595.1 uncultured Acaryochloris sp.
TAAGACACCCGCCGCAATTATGGTTAATCTCCTTGGCTTTGAGACTGCTCAGGATGACTATTTACAAAAAAGACAAGCAATAGCAGCTCTGCCCCAAACCTATGTCTATTGGTACGGAAAAACAGACGCTCGACCCGGACGGAAGTTAGGACATGCGACAATGTTGTTATCCTCTGACGATCCGATTGCGGCATTAGAAATGACCCGCTCTATCGAAGCTCTATGGTATGAAGAATGAGGGGTAACGAATGCTATGAGCAGTCCATCTGCGAGAGTTTATATCTCTCTGTCCATAGCTGCTGCCCTAATCACAATGGGTCTCAAATTTGGTGCCTACCAGCTCACATCCTCCGTCGGCTTATTTTCTGACGTTGCTGAATCGAGTGTCAATCTTATTGCTGCCTTAGCGGCATTTTGGGCCTTGACCGTTGCAGCTCAGCCCGCAGATAGAGAACATACCTTTGGTCATTCCAAGGCTGAATACTTCTCTAGTGGTTTAGAGGGGTTGCTGATTCTGGTCGCAGCCATTGGCATTTGTATGACGGCTATCCCTCGTTTATTTAACCCCCAGCCGATTAGTGATTTGGAACTGGCCTTAGGGTTATCCCTGATTGCGGCTGCGGTGAATGGGGGAGTTGCTTGGATCTTATTACGAGCTGGGAAACGGCTGCGGTCTATTACGCTGCGAGCCGATGCCCATCATTTGTTATCAGATGTCTGGACATCCCTTGGCGTTGTTTTGGGCCTGGTGATCGTGAAAATTACGGGCTGGCTGATTCTCGATCCAATCATGGCTCTCATTGTGGCGATTCATATCGCTTGGGTGTCTATGAATCTCCTGAATGAAACGATAGAAGGCTTGATGGATAGAGCTCTCCCTGAATCTGAGCAGGCGGTCATTTGGGCCACCTTAACGGCATACCAAACCCAGGGTATTCACTTCCACGCTCTGCGGACACGCGTAGCAGGCGCACGCAGTTTTGTCTCTTTTCACGTTTTGGTCCCGGGAGATTGGACGGTCCAAAAAGGTCATGGCTTATGTGAGACCCTAGAAAAATCGATTATGACCGCGCTACCAGGCACCCATGTGATTACTCATTTAGAACCCTTAGAGGATCCTGTGTCCTGGTCAGATGCAGACCTAGATCGCTCCCATCACTCCCTTTAAGCGACCGATGGTTGGTCCAACTCTCAGGTTTTTCTCTTATGTAGGTCAGAGTTGCTGCCAATCTACTCAAATTAGTGGGGTTGAATGCTCTTCAAGCTTCAACTGGTGTCATGTAGTTCAGCCTTATAAAATAGTTCTCCTCCATTGATAAGGAGAACTAACAAGGCATTGATAAAGATGCCCGGGGTTAGATAATATCTATCCCCGGGCATGATGCATGCAATTTCAATGGTCAGTCAGGAAACTAAGAAATTAAATTAGTCCCGGCCATTGATCGCGATCATCAAACGCAGAATGAAAATGAACAGGTTCACATAAGTCAGATACATGGATAATGCGGCTGGCAAATACTGCTCATCCTCATAGGCCCGAGGTAAAACATAGAAGTCGACTACAGCCGCTCCAACAAATAGCAGTACACCCAGACCGGAGATGGCTATTTCAAAGGGTTGGGGGGTATACACACCAAATAGGGTAAGAACAACCTGTGCAACCATCACCACTACTAAAGCAATGATTCCCAAACGCACGGTTTTGGTTAGTGCCATTCCATCTTCATCAGACAGATTTGAACCAACGGATCTCGCCATGATAAAAGTGACACCGCAACTCATCGCGGCAATCCCCATCCCTGTTAACCCAACACCGGGTGTGCGTAAGGCTAAACTTACAAGGCCCGCTAGGGTATATCCAGATAGCAAGCTATAGGTTGCCAGCATGGGCAGAGCCAAGCCATTATTGCCTTTCTCGGCAATCCCACGGGCCACAAAGAACAGGGCTAACTCGGCAATCAAAGCAACCCAAAAAGTCGTCATAAATAGACTAGGGTTGGTTTGGATTACACCGAGACCACCCCAAGTTCCCACAGCAGTTAAGACTAAACCACCGCCGACAAAGGGTAGGGCATTTTGAATAACATTGGGGCCAACGAGGGCATTTTGTTTGGCCTCACGAATGGCTTCACGAAAATTACTTGTATTACTCACGGGATTCCTCTTTAAAACAAACTCTCTATTAGGTCTGCTATGTCTATTTTGCCTTATCTACCTCAGTAGTAGTCAAGCAGAGAGTGGGGGGTATCCGTAATTCTGTGGGGTTAATCAATACTGACGCCAGGCAATTCTTAGAGAAAGTTTGGGTATGCTCCAATAAGGCTATCGGTCGAGTCTATAGCAGCTTGAGCCACCCATTAGGGTGAAAATACGTAATTATTGCCTCGAAAGACAATGATTTCTCCGTGTTTGCACGGATATGTCCCTAAATATTACCAAATGTAAATCCAGTGACCGAGAATCTACTTACGTGGAAATGCGGAGATATCCGCTCATCAATTTTATAAAGTCCCGTATTTTAACGATGGTTTTTGCACCGTAGGATCTCGATAATGATTTCCAGGTACAGGACATACAGGACGATTTAACTATGGCTTATCAAACTTCCCTTCAGTCCCAAACAATGGAAATGCTGGTTTTATATCGCCAGAAGCCTTCAGTTCAATTACGAAATCGCTTAGTTCGGTTAAATATGGGGCTTGTACGTAAGGTTGCTCATCGTCTATCTCATCAATGTGCTGAACCTTATGACGATTTAGAGCAATGTGGTTCTCTCGGTTTGATTACAGCTATAGAACGGTTTGACCCTACTCAAGGATTTGCGTTTAGCTCCTTTGCTGTTCCTTACATTAGAGGCGAAATTCTCCATTTCCTTCGCGACCGAGCCAATACGGTCCGTATCCCTCGTCGTTGGCAGCAGCTCAGCCGCGATGGTGCAAAAGTTCGCCAAGCTTTGACAATGGAACTGGGTCGCCAGCCCAGTGACCAAGAAATTGCCGATGCACTTGACCTGTCTATGCAAGAATGGCGCTCTGTGAAATTGGCTGCATCTAATCGCGTGCCCCTTAGTTTGAATGCTCGCGTTTCTTCCCATCATCATCAACAATCTGATTCAGCAATGACATTAGGTGACACCCTGATGGATGCCCGGTGTCAAATTATGCAGACCAACCAGGAAGATCGCATAGAGCTACAGCAAGCCTTAGACCAACTGGAAGATCGCACTCGCGAAATGCTTGAGTCTGTGTTTGTACACCAACTATCACGTCAAGAAGTCGCCCAGCGAATTGGTGTTAGTCCTGTAACCGTAACTCGCCGGATTAAAAAAGGAATTGATGAGCTAGTAGGTTTATTGCAGAAGCCTACTGTTTTACCTGCTGAGGTGTAATTTTCTCGTTTCCCGAATCAACCTGCTGACGTCTACCAGTTCTAAATGATGGGTATCCCATCAGCAGATGCTAGCCCCATTGAATTTGGATCAGATGATTGGGGCTTCTTGAAGAGGAACTATGGTAATTGAAATGGGTTACCTGCGTATTGGAAGTGCGATCGCATAACAAGGCAGGGACAAACTGTGTAATGTCGTGGCTGATGCAGAGATCTTAACGGCTGACAGAAGTTTGTGACAGATGCAGGAGGTTTCTGTAAACTTACCATTGCTGGTTGTTTCAGTGACTGGATAGCTCAAGATCAGTACCCGATCTTTCACTAAAGCAATAGCGTTTTGTCTATTGGCGGGTCAAGATCCCAAAGATCCTGACATTGCATTAGCATCAGAAACCGAGCAGTTTTTTTAGGGGAGAGCTGATCCGGAGATTGTTGCTCAAGCCATGGGACAAAAGCAGTCAGGAAGGTGTTTTTCTCTACTGTCGCACTTTAGGATGACACTGAATAATTCGGACAGTACTGAATGTATTGTGTATCACTTTTCAGGTATGGCCGAGTTTTTGAAAATTATGTCATCAGAGAAATAAAATTGCAGAAAAATATTAATCGCTGAAAGCCTGGTTGCTGAAAGCTTTTGGAGTGAATTGATAATTCTTTGAGCTAATCTAAATAGAAATTTTAGAGGTTTTTGTGGCCATGGCGAATAATTCAGTTTATAATCATCACAGATGGGCTATCGATCCCCCCGTATAGCTCAGTTAAGTCCTCGAAACGGCAACTTGTCTCGAAAGAGCAAGACGCAAATTAGTGAGTCTAACCCTTTGCTTGCAAAGGCACGACGGTCATTAATACCGAAGGGACTTTATTTTTATGGTGGGTACTTTTCTCCGCACCTCAGTACGCGCCATAGCCAAAAAGCACTATTCTCGCAGTCTCTACTAATATTTCTAGGTCAAGGTTTAACGACCAGTTGTCGATGTAGTACAAATCTAGACGGGCAGCTTCATTGAAATTGCCCACGTGGGAGCGTCCTGAAATCTGCCATAATCCCGTCATCCCTGGCACAACATGATGGCGAATATGGTGCCAAGAATCAAATCGTTCTACATCCCGGACCGGCAGGGGACGCGGGCCAACGAGACTCATTTGCCCCAGCAAAACATTGATCAGCTGAGGCAGTTCATCTAAGCTAGTCCGCCGTAAAAACTTGCCAGTCTTCGTCAGGCGTGGATCATCCTTAAGCTTAAATAAGATGCCATCCTTGTTTTGATTTTGGGACTCTAAATTTGCTTGCAATGCCTCCGCATGGGGCACCATTGTTCTAAACTTCCACATTTGGAATACTTGCCCACCTAGCCCTACCCGTTCTTGACAGAAAAAGATGGGTCCTGGAGACGTAAGTTTGATGGCAATGCCAATGCCACTGAAGAGAGGAACCAATAACATCAAGAGAAAGAGCGCTGCAAGAATATCTATTAAACGCTTCACCTGATAATCTAATCCCCCTAATAAAGGGGCTTCAGTCCTCAAGGTGGGAATGTGAGCAAACATTTCTGGAATTCCCCTACGATGCAGCATTTCGACACTAGAAGGTAGCAAACGTAAAGTAATACCTTCTCTTCGGAGTTGCCAATACAGCATCGATGCTAGGTCCGTCTGCGGTAACCCCTCAGCTAAGACTTCAGCAGCAGGTGTTTTGCAGATTAACTGCATCATGCTATTGGCATTGGCCGTAGATGAAAGGGCAGCCCCCACAATTCGGTACTGAGATTGCTGCTTAATCACTTTGGCAAGACCAGGTAATCGCTTTGCCGGCGCAATAATAAATACGGGAATTTTATGCCGATGAAAGAGTCCACTTTGTTCTAAAACCAGGGTAGTGATTAATCGCAAACCAATGATCATGACGACACTACTGAACCAAGCTGTAAAAAATAGTGAGCGGGGTGCATCGAGTTTAGGATCGTAAAAATAGCTAATTACCAATGACCATAGGTATGTCAAACTCACC
>CALDHF010000128.1 GCA_937941595.1 uncultured Acaryochloris sp.
AGTTTTGGTCTGATTTCTACGGTTTAATGCTGCATGTCTATCCCCTTTGATCCAACTGCTGCTCTTGCCCGCATCGAGAAATTTTGGCAGCTATCTGCCAGCTTTGGCATGGAAAGAAATGCCTACCACAACTATCTCAACGAGATTGTCAGTGATCGGTATGCGTTGACGAATGGTCTGCAATTGCTACGGGATGAACTCCAATTTGCAGCCGCCAGCAAAACTGATATCAATGTCTGTGGTGCTGACTTGAGCTTACCCAGTATAGTGACGACTCTGGCCTACACCAACTGTGGTGACCGCATCCACCAAGGAGAAGCCACCAAACGCTATCGAGATGTGGTTGCGTCCCGCTTTGCAACCCTCTCTGAGATCGGCGAACTCAAATTAGAAGCCTTTTTCCCCGCAGGAGGTGGAACCGATAATGGTGCCATGTTGGCCCATGTAACCGTTGCCCATCAAATCGATGAAGCCCTGCGACGCCGACTCTACATGGGCAATCCTCAGTCGATGGTGTTAGTCGCCATCGACTTAAAGACCCATGTCGGTCGCTTACGAGAAGAGGGACAACGCGTGTATGGAAAAACCCGAGAGTCACCGTGGCGAGAACCTCGGGCTGCCTGTGGTGCCATCTCAGATGCCTTGCTTCACTACCATCCTCATAATTTAATCCATCGCCGGATTCGAGACGATCTGGGCGAGAAAAATTTCCAGTATCTCTCCACTCAGCAAATTTATACCGATGAAGGTGTAGACATTACGATGGCAGTAGCAGCAGCGATCGTCGCCATTCGTGGAATTCGCAATACGTCCATGGCCTTAAGCCAAGAGATGGATGAACGAGGATTGGCCCATTTGACTGCTAGTACCACCGTTAATCGTCCATCACGAGACGACCTAGTGATTTATCTGGCGCGGTCAACTGTCTTTCAGGGCAAAGTACACATTCAAAGTCTAGGCTCCAAAGCAGAGTTGTATAGCGGTAAGTTAGTGGAGTATGCAGGCGAGCGCAGATTAGAACTAATCTACGATGGTCAAGACAACCAAAATCTTCCGATTGAAGAAATTACGTATCAAATTCAGACCTCTGGTTTATAAAGACTGACCTAGCTCCTCAATCCCATCCCTGACTCGGTGTGGCGATTAAAAAAGGGCTACTCTGTTATAGAGTAGCCCTAAAGCATTAAGTCATGGATGGGGCCTGTTAAGGATGTTCTTCCCCAAGGAAGCCAGGATAAGCTTCCATCGCATGTTCGCTGAGGTCCAGACCGATTTTTTCGTCTTCCAAGGAAACTCGAATACCTGAAAGATATTTCAATGCGGTCCAAACGATGTAGCTAAATATCACCGTGAACACACTGACAATGCCTAGACCCGCTAGTTGAATCCCAACTTGAGCCAAAGAGCCACTCGTAAATAGGCCTGCAGCAGGCCCGGTCTCCGTCGTGTACCAGCTAAAGTCAGCGTTGCCGGGCCCTACACTAAATAGCCCTACAGCCAAGGTACCCCAGAAACCACCAACCATATGGACAGATAAGGCGCCCACGGGGTCATCAATTTTGAAGTTGTCAAACACATCAACGGCAAAGACCACAAGGATACCGCCCAAGAATCCAATCAAAACTGCACTGCCGGTGGATACATAGGCACAACCTGCCGTGATACTAACCAAGCCGATGAGCACCCCGTTGATGGTCATGGTTAAGTCAGGTTTTCCGAAATAGATCCAAGCTGTAAGGGTACCGGCAACTCCTCCGGCTGCGCCTGCTAGATTGGTGGCAAGGATAATATGACTAATGCCACTCGGGTTGGCGCTCATTAAACTTCCGCCATTAAACCCAATCCAGCCCAACCATAGGATCAAGCCGCCTAGGGTCGCGACACTAAGGTTATGGCCTGGAATCGGATAGCTCTTGCCCTCAAAGTAACGGGCAGTTCGAGGTCCAATCAGAGCCGCCCCGACTAAAGCTGCCCATCCTCCAACCATGTGAACCACCGTGCTACCTGCAAAGTCATAAAAGCCCATTTGTTGGAGGAAGCCGCCTCCCCAGACCCAATGGCCCACCATGGGATAACAGATGGAGGTCAACAAGATACTGAAGATAAAGAAAGCAACAAATCTGGCCCGCTCGGCGATTGCTCCAGACACAATAGTGGCCGCAGTACCCGCAAACATCAATTGGTAGAAAAATTTTGCGTTTAGGGGAATTCCTGCCCACTTTAGAGAACTAAATACGCCGTCGTAGGCCTCATTGATGGCGGGACTGTTGTCATTTCCGCCCAGGAAGAAGCCGGTACTTCCCCAAAAGTCATTGCCATCCCCAAACATGATCCCAAAACCGACAGCCCAGTAAGCCAAACTCACTAGACCAAACACGATTAAGTTCTTAGACAGTAGGTTAACCGCATTTTTGCTGCGGCATAATCCAGTCTCTAGCATGGCAAATCCGGCGTTCATAAAGAACACTAGAGAAGCAGCAAACAGAACCCAAATCGTGTCAGCAACAACTTTCGCTTCACCTGAAAAGACAGATGAAGGGCCTTCTTGGGCCACTGCAGCACTACTCCATACCAAGAGAATGGCTGCAGTTAAGTACAAATAAATCGGTTTCTTGAAAACCGACCACCGCATCGAAGCGCGGTTGCGTCGCGGTTTAGACATTAAATCTCTAGACATGAGTGCTAAAAAGCTCCTTGACCTCATTCACACAGTTATTGATCTAGCAAGGGAATCATTGTTGGGACAGACACACATACATATCAAATTTCTATAAAGGCTAGAAAATTAATCCATGTTCTCTGGGGACCATAAAGATGTGGAAAACTATCTAAATCTCGTGTGATTGAGTCACTAATGCTCCCAAGCTTAATCACTAGACAAATCACATGCTGAGTATGCCCCCTTATGGCAAAAGTTCTACCATATCGACATATTTTTCAAAATCCTTCAGATGCTATTTCGTCGCTCTACAAGTGATTTGATGTAATATTGTCCCGAATTTAGGAAGTTGATGAGTGATGTGAGCGCTTCTCGAAATTCATAGGCAGTCGATGCTATTTTAGTTCCTCTTCGCTAAGCATTAATCCCACTTGCAAGACGGCTTATATGGGGTATTCTTGCTAATCTCTATGTCAAGAACGAATGCTGCATATTTCTAACTTTTATTTTGTGCTAAGTATCACTGTTAAGACAGTCTGGAAACGCTATTATTCCCTGTGGATAGGGAATTTGCCTTTTGCTTGCATGGCAATAGTTGGATTGAGGGACTGATAAGCTTTTACTGTTTATAGAGATGTCAATTTTGATCTGAAATGCGTGATTTGCATCATCGATAATTGGTTTGCCAGCATAAGTCAATTATCAATGTGGAACATCCCCTCATGTCTGTGGGTATGCTGAGAGTATTCGCTATATTCTCGAGACTGAAAATTGAAGGTTTGCTGCCATTTTCTTGTCCTCTTCAACTATTGCTGTATCGGAATCTTTAGGAAAATACGATGGATGATCGCCTTAAAGTTTTAGTTGCGATGCAAATGCGTTATAAGGTGCCTCGACCTGAGGCAACGGCAATGGGTGACGCATGGTTGCAAGCGAATCCTAGGCAAACCTGGGCCACCTTAAACGAGCTGCTAAAATCCTCCCAGGTTGTCGTTGCAGGTGAGCAATTGGTCTTTGCTGGAGGGGCGCCACCCCCTCAAGCTCCACCATCTCAGGCTGGATCATCTCAGGCTGAATCATCTCAGGCTGCGCCTTCGAGTGGTAAACCGCAACGAATGTACCGAGGTCGTCCCATCTAGAGTTGCTAAAAAGATATTTGAGCTACATCTCGCTTTAGGTATAAAAAAGTCAGGCTTCTACGTTCGTATAATCGTTAAACTGCACCAATCTTGTTCATGATCAGTTTGGACGACTTCCCAGTTGTAAGCTGGAAGTGCTTCTTCAATTGTGAGTCTTTGGCTATCCAAAATACCACTAAGAATTCCCCAACTTCCTACCTCAGTAATGTCTGTGAACTGGGGAATTAATTCTAAAATGATGTGAGCAAGAATGTTACAGCAAAAGCCTTGAACAGGGTGATCAATTTTCTGGACAATTTGTGGGACACTACCCACGGCCACCCACAATTGCTCTGGGGTGAGGCCATTGAGTTCTCGACTGGCTTGGGCTGCACCAATGGCTAGGGAGTCAAGATCGACGGCATAGGCTTGATCGGCCCCTAGGAGTAAAGCGGCGATGGAAAGAATGCCTGTCCCACAACCAATATCGGCAATCGTCAACCGACCTGATTTCTTATGGAGCTGCCGTTCTAGGGCCTGCAAACATAGTTGAGTGGTGGCATGGGCACCTGTGCCAAAGGCAACACCAGGATTGAGCCGTAGCAAAAGGCGATGCCCGAAGCTCGACTGGGCGTCTTCGGATGTCTCTGGCACCTCTAACCAAGCCGGATAGATCAGCAATTTCTCCCCCACTTCCTGGGGATGCCAATACTCTCGCCAGCTATGGGCCCAATCTTCTTCGGTAATGAGCTGGAAATGAATATTTGGAGCAGGTTGCCCTAGCTCCAACGCATCATGACGCAGGCGATCAGCTATCTTTTCGAGATCGGGCTTTTGCACCCGATCAAGGGAAAGATAACCGCAAACCGTTAGCTGTTGATTCACAATCTGACTGGCTGTTCCCTGGCATCCCTCTTCTTGCAACCGCCAAAATAGTAGGTCATCTAGAATAGGGACTCCCACAGCCTTGATCTCCCACCATTGGCTGGGGGGAGTGGCAGTGAAATGTTCAACATTTCCAGGGTCCGGCTGTTCAGCAGACTGGGAATCAGCCATTATTGCAAATTCACAATATAGGCATCTCGAATTCCTTCCACATTGGTAATTTCCGTCAAGACGCCTTCAGGTAAGGGATCGTCCAGGCTAAGGACCATGACTGCGGACCCACGAACTAGCTTGCGGCCGACCTGCATACTGGCAATATTGACATTGAAGCTACCCAACTGGGAGCCAATTTGGCCAATAATACCCGGCATATCCCGATGCACCGTCAACAACATATGGCGGGTGGGGGCCACATTAATGGGGAAATCATCAATGTTGGTAATCCGAATTTCTTCTTCACCGAGTAAGGCACCCGTTACGGAGCGGGTTTCGGATGGGCCTTTGGCGGAGAGATGAATCGAGCCAGCATAGTCTCGGACTGAGGCATCGCGAGTTTCAATAACCTTGATCCCGCGATCTTTGGCTTCAATCGCCGCATTCACATAATTGACCCGTTCCCGCAGGGCTGGGGAGAGCAGACCTTTCAGCGCCGCAATCACAATAGGTTGACTGTCGTTAGACGCCAGTTCTCCTTGGAGACGGACATCTAAGGATTCAATTCGACCTCCAGCCAGTTGACCCACCAGATTGCCTAGGGTCTCAGCCAGTAACATATAGGGTTTGAGCTTCTCTAAGACATCAGGACGTAAGCCCGGAATATTCACTGCAGACCGAGCCGGTAGTCCTAGCAATACGTCACGAATTTGCTCGGCGACATCAACTGCGACATTGGTCTGAGCTTCTTCTGTAGACGCCCCTAAGTGGGGAGTCAGAATCAGATCTTGCTCTACCTTACAGAGGGGAGAGTCTCCCAAGGGCTCATTGGCATAGACGTCCAAAGCTGCTGCGGCAATTTGCCCAGCTTCTAAGGCGGCTGCAAGGGCTTCTTCATCGACAATACCGCCGCGAGCACAGTTGACAATCCGGGCGGTAGGCTTCATTTTGCCTAGGGTTTCAGCATTGACTAAATTCTGCGTTTCTGGCGTTTTGGGTAGGTGCAAGGTTATGTAGTCTGATTCTTGAAATAAGAAATCTAGCTCTACTAGCCGACAGCCCAACTGCTCAGCTCGTTCTTGGGAAAGGAAAGGATCATAAGCTAATAACTTCATACCCATGGCCCGGGCGACGGTGGCGACATGGGAGCCAATTTTACCCAGACCCACCACACCTAAGGTTTTTTTATAGACTTCAACCCCGGTAAATTTTTTGCGTTCCCATTTCCCAGCTTTTACGGATTGATTAGCATCGGGAATATGGCGGGATAGAGCCAACATTAAGGCTAAAGCATGCTCAGCCGCGGCGATGGTGTTTCCTTCTGGGGAATTAACTACCACGATGCCTTTACGGGTGGCGGTAGGAACATCGACATTATCTACCCCGACGCCTGCACGGCCAATGATTTTGAGTTGGGTGGCGGCTTCAATAACAGCTTCGGTGACCTGAGTGCCGGACCGAATCATCAGGGCATCATACTCAGGAATAATTTGAATTAACTCTTCGGGAGAGAGCTTGGTTTTAACATCGACTTGGGCCACTTGACCCAATAGGTCAATGCCAGAAGGGTCAATTGGATCCGAGACAAGAACCTTGGGCATAGTAGGTAGAATAATGACTGTGCAATGGAAAATAGGCAGACGGTGTGGAAACAAATAAGCTCGTTTCTTACACCTCAGTTCGCCATTCTACAAGAACCCTGAGGGAAAGGACTAGGGTAATAAATATTAAGCTATGGACCAACCATTGCTATTCCTTTTCTAGTACGTCTGCAAAAGCTAAGTTTTCGGACGAAAGCACGAAAAGGGTAGTGGGTAAGCCCATGGTTCGGGTCTGTAAACTCTCGTAATACTCACTGAAGTGATCGTCAGGGCGGGCCATGCCTAAAATCACTAAATCAGCACCTTTTGAGGAGGATTTTAGGATTTGGGCAAAGGGGCGGTTGTTCGCAACAATCACTTGGGAGACAGCTCGAATACGTAGCCTTTTGACTACATCGTCTAGATTTTTTTGTGCCGCTTGGGCTGCAGATTGATCGGGGACGACTAGTTTTAACCAAATTTCTGTTTGTCGCCAAACCATACTGGTGCGCAGCAGATCGGCCAAGATCAACATCAATCCACCGTTTTGCTTTAAACCACCCCACCAGACATCAATCCGACGGCAGAAATTGGGAAATCGATTTTGATGGTTCTCTTGGTATCGCAGAATAGCAACATTTCTCTGAGCTTGATGAAAATGGGCCACCATCTGACAATAGCGATCACGGCTCTCAGCATTTTCTGTATTGCCTAGCAAAATGGTGTTGGGAACTAAGGCTCCTAATCCATAGGCTTCGACTAATCGCTCAGCACCTGCAAAGGGATCGCTATCCCTGACAAAGCGAACTAGTGCTTTGACCCCTTTGCGATCGAGATAGTCTTTGACCATGGCTTCCATGGTGTTTTGTTGAGCAACATCTCTTCCCTTGACGGGTAATACGCTTGATACTGTAATCAAGCCTCGATTGTGGGTGAGGGCCGAGGCGACTTGGACGAGATGCCAGCGGCGGGTGGGTACCCCCGATAACACCAAAATATGGGGTCGCCAGTTTTTGGCGTCTGGGGTACTGCCTAACTGGAATAATCCCATGCGGACAACCGTCATCCATAGGCCCCGACGTACGTCACCCCAGGCACTTTCGAGCTGCTGACGCTCTAGCCAAATATAGATAGCCAAAACGATTAACGCTGCCACAATGGTAGCCAAACCATTGATTAAAAACATGACGGCAATGCAGCCTAGGGCCCCCATCAGAGAGAAAACCCAGTGAATGCGGAAAGTCGGACGAAAGGATGGACTTTGCAGAAAGCTTTCGATGCCAGCGGCGATGTTGAGGACGGTATAGGTGGTCAGGAAAAACATACTCAATACCGGGGCGATCAAATTCAGGTCGCCAATGGAGACAACGGCTAACGCAATTCCGAGGGTGAAGAGGGTGCCTAGACGGGGTTCATCGGTGGTGCCACTGCCATGACCGAGCCATCGTAAACTGCGAGGCAAGATGCGATCGCGCGCCAATGCCTGTAAAACTCGGGGCGCACCTAAAATGCTGCCAATCGCGCTAGACAGCGTGGCCCCCCAAACTCCCAGGAGAATGGCATCTCCCCAAACAGCGATTTGACGCATGACCAATGGATCCTGCATCAGTGTTGCTGGTTCAGCCCGTCTTGTGAGTAGGATGGGCAGGATCATATAGATGATGTACCCTGTCCCTACTGCTGCCAAAGTCCCCTTGGGAATGGATCGGGCAGAATCTTTGAGATCTCCCGACATGCTTACGCCAGCCATAATCCCAGTCACCGCCGGGAAAAAGACAGCAAATACCTCCCAAAAACTTTTGGCTGCTGGAATGGCTTCAGCTCCTTCTCCAGGGGGGATAGGATGTCCAAAAACAAATGAAACAAGGGAGACGGCAATGGCAGCCATAATCCCAAACTGAGCTTTGATGGCAATATCAGCGGATTTCAAGGCCAACCCTGCGACGAACAGCGTTGTGACGATCGCCACTAAGGTTTGATTCAGGTTCGGAAAGATGCGAACTAAGCTTTCGGCAAAACCAATGGTATAGAGGGCAACGGAGACGGCTTGGGCAAAAAAGAGGGGAATGCCAACCGCGCCTCCTGTTTCAATGCCTAGGGAGCGACTGATCATATAGTAGGCCCCCCCAGTCCGGACCACCTGATCCGTTGCGATCGCAGAAATAGACAGGGAAGTTAAAAAAGTGATTGAGGTGGCCAAGGTCACGATCACTAAGGTATTAAACAGCCCGACATTTCCCACGACCCAGCCAAAGCGTAAATACATAATGACGCCCAGGATCGTCAGCAAAGACGGTGTGTAGAC
>CALDHF010000129.1 GCA_937941595.1 uncultured Acaryochloris sp.
AGCGGCGATTCAGCGGTCCTTGGACCGGATTACGGTGGATCGGACTACGATTGCGATCGCACATCGGTTATCCACCATTCGTCATGCAGACTGTATCTATGTCATGGAGCAAGGCCGCATCGTAGAGCAAGGCAAACATGAACAGTTGCTCACCCACAATGGTATTTACGCTCAACTCTGGCGGGTCCAAACCGGACAACGGGTGGAAGTTTAGGGAGAGACTCCTCGCCCACTAAATTCGAACAAACCGTCACAATAGGGAATGATGTGCGATCTGAAGAGATCCGTAAGTAACCCTAGGGATTTGATGCATGAGTGATGTCCTAATTTTGGATGCTGACCAAGCTCCACCCACCGAAACAACAACGCCTCCCCGTCAGCCCAAGTGGACCGATACCTTTGCCTATATTGCCAACCCCGATCAATTTTGTCGCCAAAATTTAGAGCAATATGGTCCTATTTTTCGAACCAGTGTGTTTGGCGGCACGACCATTTTTGTAGGGTCGACTGAGGCCGTCCAAATGGCCCTGAATGGTGACCAAAACTACACCGAAATGGGGCTTCCCAATACCACCATGACCATGTTTGGTGAGCATAGTTTGTTCCAGCGACCGGATTTACATCGGCAGCGCAAGAGTGCTTTGCGTCCAGGTTTAGCAGGACAGGCTGTGCAGGGGTATCTCCCCAAAATTAACGACGTGATTACTCAGAACTTGCAGCAGTGGCCTGCTCAAGGTGAGATTGCCCTATTTCCGGCAGTCGAAGCAATTTGTTTCGATGTCTTGGTCCCGCTATTGCTGGGCGTGGAGTTGAATGATGCTTACTTTCAGGGACTTCCCATTGCGTCTAAAACCGACCTCAAACAAGTCTATAAAACCTTTTTTGATGGATTTTATGGGTTACTGCCGTGGCGATCGCCCTTGACGACCTTTGGGCGAGGGTTGCAAGCACGGGCCACCTTGATCAAATTTATGCAAGCCGTCATTCGCAGACGACAAGCAGAGACCCATCTTGAGCCGACCTCAGACTTTTTATCGATGATGCTGGTCAGTCAACGAGAAGATCCTGAGGGTGTCTTTAGTCATGAGTTAATTGAAAACCAATGCCTATTGCAGTTATGGGCCTCTCACTACGAAATTAGTGGCCTTATTTCATCCTGGATGTATCAGCTCGGTCGCCATCCTCAACATTTTGAAGCCTTAAGGGCCGAACAAACAGCCAGCCTTCAGGACGGTTCAGATCCATCCTGTCTCTCTGGTGAACAGCTCAAAACCATGACATTCCTAGAGGCCACGATTAAGGAAACACTAAGAACATTGCCCCCAACTTCTACGGCTAATCGCCGATTGTCTCAGTCCGTGGTTTTAGATGGCGTCTTATATGAAAAAGGATGGGCATTAATTGCCGAGCCACGCCTTGCCCATATCCTCCCAGAGAATTTCACTCAACCGGATTGTTTCCAGCCTCAGCGTTTTATGGAGGATGCCAAAGCCATTGATAAATATGCTTATATCCCTTTTGGGGGAGGCATTCATGGGTGTTTAGGAGCACAGCTCGCGATGGTGGTTGCCAAAATATTTGCTAGCCATCTTCTCCGGCGTTGGGATTGGAATGTCCAAAGCTCAGCGCAATTTGTGCAATTTCCTCTAAAGCGAGTCAAAGACAACTATCGAATTCAAGTATCACGAGTCAACACTCATTAAAAGAAAAGGCAGAGTAAGCCAAAAACCTAGTTTTCATGCCCATATCCAGCATGGTGATAACGGCATTGTTTAGGACGTCGATATACAACTTTCAGCACCATCAGCCATCTCGTTAGGTTCCATGGTGCGTGAGGGCTGTCTATTAAAACTCGTGATCAGAATACCCAGCATAATCACTACAAATGCTAACAATTGGGCAACTGAAGGGCGTTCCCCATTGAGTAAGAAGGCAAAGCTTACCCCAAAAACCGGAGACAAGGCTGTCCATTTTCCGACGGTTTGGGCATCCAGTTTTTCTAAGGCTGCATACCAAAGAAATTGAGCTAGAACAATAATGATCAGGGCATAAACCAACATCACTATCCACAGTTGCCCCGCCAGGACATCGGCAAAATGTTCTGGTCCAAACACAATATTGGCAATCACAAAGAAAATAATCGATGAAATGAAATTACGACTAAACACAATCACTCGTAGATTGGTCTGCTTAGACAACATCAGTTTTCCTAGGGTAGAGCTAACTGCGTAAACAACCGCAGATAGAAGGATCAACATATCCCCAAGATTGATTTGAAAAGCACTAGTTTTGAGAACAATTGCAACCACGCCTACGATGATTAGGGAAAAACCTAACCATTCCGACCGTTGAATTTTTCTACCAAGAAGCAGAGTCCCTGCTAATGCATAAATCACTGGCCCTAGACGCCCTAACAAGACAGCATTGGTGACGGACGTATAGGCTAAACCGACAAAAATCAAGGAAGATAATAACGCTGCTAAACAGCCATTTACCAAAAGCCCTACCTTAATCCGCCATCCCATGCTCTGCCAATCCTGGAGAATGGAACGCCAGCCAAACCAGGTGCCAACGGCCAAGGCTGCACAAAGATTGCCCACAAATAAGACATTGCAAAAAGAGATCGGCGTTTTGGTTCCCCCGCTGATCAGCATGGCATTAGAAACCAAAAAGGCGATCAGAGAAGGCCGTAACGCCGCTAAGGCTCTGGAAACAACTAATGAGACTTTAGGATTGAGGGAAGCCAGAGAGAGTTGGGGCATTAAAGGAGTTGATAAGTCGCTGGATCCGCTTTGAGAATAAAGGCATCCGCATATTGAATGACCTCACCTTTAATCTGAACTGGATCTGCCACTAAGTCTAGGACTTTGTCATTAACCGCTGTACCATCCAGATCCGACAACAGAAAATACAGTTGATCACCTGCTTGGTTATGAACGACAAAGACAGGTGGCACGCCACCGCTCAGACAGCGAATTGCACAGGAGCGATGCGTTTTGGTCCGTCCTGGTTTCATAACACCGGGATAGCATTTCCCATCCACGATTTCGCCAGTCAAAGAAAACTCACCGAGAGACTGACCTTCAGTCGGTTGAATCGGTCCTGAAGTCGGTGGTTCTGTCGGTTCAGCTGATCTTGTAGCAATGACCGTTAAATGATTGCGATGAAAGGGGGTTCCTTTAAGTTTCACCCACTGATCGACCTGTTCTAAGACAGCTGGTTTGGGAGAAGTTTTGCCGGTACCCGATAGAAGATAGAGGGAAAAATCACTATTGGTGCCCACTGCTCCATCTCTAGGAACCAACAGATGAGGAGAAGGATTTCCAATCAACAACCCTTCAAATTCAGGAACTTTAGTGCGTTTGCCCAAGTTAAATTGATCGAAATGAACCGTAGGTAGAAGGAAGGCCAAAGCCAGCACACCTAAGACTAGAACAGGAATAAAAGTGAGTAAAAACCGTTTGAGGCGGGGTGGAACCCCTAAATAGCCAATAAAGAATTCATCTTGAGGGTTATGGTTACTCATGATCGCTACTCTTGGCCAATAACAGCAGGGACAACCGGTGTGCCCGGTGGGTTGGGGATCGCGTTGACTAGAATCTGGTCTCCCTGGATCTTGACGTTAAACGTGGGAATTTTTTCGGTGAACGGGGGTGGAGAGATGCCGCTGTCTGGCAGGTACTGATAGCCATGCCATGGACAGGTAATACAGCCGTCAACAATTTTGCCTTCTCCTAAAGGACCATTTTGATGTTGACAAACATTAGAAATAGCCGAAATCTGACCGTCATATTTGAAGATAGCAACGCGCTCACCTGAAATAACAGCAATTTTGGCTCTATTTTCTGGGATATCGGTGACGCTACCAATATGAACAAAACCATCGGCATCAATGTTGGATTTGATGGCTTGACTAAATAAAGGAACGCCATCTTTCTCCGCTTCTCGAAGAGCAGTAATCAGATGGAGGCCGACAATCCATACAAACCCGACCCCTACTGCTGCGCTCAGGAAGGGATGGGGGTTGGTTTCCAAGGCTCCCAAGACTACATGTCCCACTAATAATCCGTAGGCTAAATAAACACCCATGTGCAGCGTTTTCCACACCGGAGCCGTGAGATTAGTCAGCCAAAAGTCATGACTCGTCGCAGCCATCAAAAACAAAATCACGAGGGCCATGCCCCCCAACGCTTCAAATGGGAAGCGCACGAAATCAGCATAGTGAGTATTGCTGACAAACAAGCTGACGATGGGTTCTAGATTGCCAAAATCGTGATACCAGGCCAAGGCATCCCGGGCATGGAGCAGGGCCAGGGTAAACATGGTGACGCCCATGTGCCGACGATTGTAGAGGAGCGGCAAAAACTTAGAGCTGAGGCGGCTGAGGGGACCGATGGAAAGGATGATATGGAGAAGAATAAAGGCGGCAGAGCCAAAGGCTCGAATCCAAATACCTTTTAGATCTAGATCGCTACTCAAGTGAAGGCTGATGCCTTCAAAAAAAAAGAGATAGAAAACGACCGTGGTCAGCAAAATAATGTCGTAAACAAGCTTTTGCCGATTCCACTGAACCGCTTTATATGCAACGCCCACGGATGACTTCCTCTGAGAATGGATTAGCGTTTAGGTTGGGTCAAATCAGGCTCTAAGGGAAATGCAGAGATGATTTCTTTAGTCGCTTGACTGAACAAAAGCAGGTGACCCGTTTGACCCTGCATGGCGGCTGGAATCAGAAATTGACGATTAGACGCACCTGACAACGCCCCTAACAAAATCGAGGTCTTACTCAAATTCTCTGGTGGTGTACCCTGTTGCCAATACACCAACACATCTGGCAGTTGGAGATCGGACTGGGGCTGGAGGTTGAGAAAGATATCGTCTCCGTCGGTGGCAAACACCTTTTCAGCGCGGAGTTGAATTTGATCCTGTTTAAGGAGATTAGGTTTACGCCATAGCTCCTGATTCTCCCAGGTGAGAGATGGGGCAAATCCTGCTCGCTGAAATAATGCGTCCGCTGAGGCATCCACTGGAGCAAAGGTTGGTCGCCAGACTAAACCTGCTAAAAAACAGAGGGGCAACACAAGCGCCAAAATAACAAAGGAATAGAGGTGAACCTGCCTGCGAGAAATGACCATTACTGGGCTCCTGCACTTTGCTTAGCAGCGAGTCGGTGGGCAGTCTTCTCAGTTGGGTGTCCTTTGCCGCGCAACAGACGAATGGCAAACATGGGCCAAAATGCAACCACGCCGGGAATGATTAAAATTCGAAATCCTAAGGCCCACCCTTGAGCGCCAGAATCTAGTTGCTTGATGAATAAAGTGACAAACAGAATGGCAAATACCAAACCTGCGATCGCATAAGCTCGTACCAGATTAATCACCCACTCAACCACAGCAATAGCAAGGCTATCCATATGTTGTGTACCTTCTTGAATCCATAAAGGTTAGCGCTAATAGATATGAGAATAGCAGTCTTGTAAGACGCAGGTAAACCATGGGAAACGATTTGGCAAATTGTCCAATGATTGCCTAAATTTAAACCGTAGGATTGAACGGTACACCATGCATCCCTTAGCTCAAACTCTGAAGTGCAGACTACTTCTGTTTCCTATACTGTCTGTAGGATTGGGGCTGTTGGTGGGCTGTAATGGTGCAGAGACTGCCAACACTCCCGAATCCACGGAATCGGAAGTAACCACGGAATCTTTCAATCGCTCTGTTTCAGAGGCGACAACGGCAACTGATGAGGTCTCAGATTTAGGTGAAGCAACCCAATCTGGGGTAGATATATTATCAACTGCATCCAATTCATCCACTATCAATTTGTCTGCCATCATTGGCACGATGGAAGATGGATGGTTACCGAAGGTCGTCACCAAATATAATCTTAAACGGGGCATGAGTCCTGAAGAAGTCGGCAAGATTATGCCGGGTGCCGAAAAAATCTCGAAATTTGGCTTTAGTGAAGTGCCTGCAAAAGGTGTTCCTGGCGTTGATAAATACAAATTCAGCTTTCTCAAGGATAAAAAAGATCCAGATCAAAAGCGGACCCTTTATAGCATTTCACTCTTGTTTGATCCAGCCATTAAAAAAGATCTTCCTTATGACAAAGTGGCCCTAGCCTTTGCTGAGAAATATGGTGAAGTCACTTCCGAAAAGATTGCGCAAAAAATTGTGACTTGGGGAGGACCTAAGTACGCCACGGCCCAACTTACCCACAGCATCAACAAGTTTGAAGGCTATGAATTTAAGATAGTTATCCCTAAGCCCTAACCATAGTCCAGCGATAGCACCCTAAGATCAGTCAAAGAAACGAGTCATGAGGGTGCTGATATTTATGCCCAAACCAAGCTGGCACAACACGTCTCAACCGCTGTTATTTCCGTCTAACCCTCAACGGTTACAGATGTCTGATGCTGATGTCTGGTTTTACCCTGAGGTTTTTCATGAGGTAGAGGGCAACGATATCTTTGCCGCTCTCCAACAAGAGATTGCCTGGCGACAGGACTCTGCAACTATTTTTGGGCGTCATCACCTCTTGCCTAGATTAACGGCCTGGTATGGCGATCCAGGTAAAACCTATAGCTATTCCGGTATCCGCATGGAACCGCTGCCCTGGACTCCGACGTTACACCACATCAAAGCAGTCATTGAGCCTATTGCCCAGGTTGAATTTAATAGCGTGTTGTTGAATTTATACCGTCATGGTCAGGACAGTATGGGCTGGCACAGTGACGATGAACCTGAACTAGGGACCAATCCAGTTATTGGCTCAGTTAGTTTGGGTGGCTGTCGTAGGTTTCTGTTGAGACATAAAACAGATAAATCCATTCCTAAGGTAGAAGCCAGACTGACCAACGGTAGCTTTCTCCTGATGCGTGGCCCAACTCAGCATTTCTGGCAACATCATGTCCCCAAAACAAAACGGCCTGTTGAGCCGAGAATTAATCTAACTTTTCGAGTGATCCTTTAACGGATATGTTGACATCCCTGGATGAGCGCTTTCTAATCCCTGCTTAGTCTTAAGAAATTTCGTCAAGTCACTACAGGTAAAGACCTATAGTTGTAATGAAAGTGTTGAACTCGTCGCCTCTTTAGCTTCGTGCTTTGCTTGTTCAACTTGCTGGCGCTTCTATCGCTTTTGCTCGGTTATGCGCTCACTAAACTAGCAACCCTGTTCAGTAACCTGTCTCCTCTCTTCGATTCAGACCTCATCATGACAACAGAAGCCACTCCCTCCCCTAGCAGCACGATTAAACTTGAACCGAGCTGGAAAGCAGTTCTGGTGGATGTGTTTGCCACTCCCTACATGCAAGAGCTGAAGCAATTTCTCAAGGCGGAAAAAGCGGCTGGCAAAACGATTTATCCCCGTGGCTCCTTGATGTTCAATGCCATGGACAGCACTCCCTTTGACCAAGTCAAAGTTGTGATTCTCGGCCAAGACCCCTATCACGGTCCTCTTCAGGCCCATGGTTTATGCTTTTCTGTTCCAGAGGGCGTAGCCCCACCCCCTTCCCTGGTCAATATTTTCAAAGAAATTGAACAAGACCTGGGTATCAAACCACCTAGGCATGGCTGCCTGCAAAGCTGGGCGGATCGAGGTGTGTTACTACTCAACAGTGTCCTCACCGTGGAGCAGCATAAAGCTGCTTCGCATAGGGGCAAAGGCTGGGAGCAATTTACGGATGCTATTATCAGTGCCTTAAACCAGCAACGCGAAAATCTAGTGTTTCTGCTGTGGGGTAGCTATGCCCAACAAAAAGGCAAAATTATTGATCGGAAACGACATCTAGTCCTGACCTCGCCTCACCCTTCACCGCTATCTGCCCATCGTGGATTCTTTGGCAACCAGCATTTTTCTAAAGCCAATGCATATTTGCAAAAAAACGGTATTGAGCCAATTTCTTGGTCGCTATAGTCGAGTTATAAGACATTAACTTCACAAGCGGACAAGTCCTGACTAC
>CALDHF010000130.1 GCA_937941595.1 uncultured Acaryochloris sp.
GCATTATTTGGTATTCAGCGCTTACTGTATCGCCGCCTTAGCTAGTCTGTATTTTTCTGACGGTGTTGGGGCTGGGGATATCTATGATCCAAAGTCTCCAGCTCTTTTTCGTTGAGTTTGGTTTGTCCATCAATCCGCAAAATCTTAGCTGTATCTTTGGACTGACGTTGATTGAGCGATTTGATCTCTCGTTCGATTTGTTTGTCGCCTGCGTCAAAAAAAATTTCGGCGGCGGTATGGTGGGCAAAACAGTTGTCTAAAAACCTGGGCATCGCCGTCGCTGGGTCAGCTAGTAGCCAAAGAATACACCCAACAGCTATGGGTAATCTGCCTATTTGAGTCTTGTGGATAAACATGGTGCTCATAAAAGCCTCACGTTCTAAAGATTAGATGATGATGAGAAGCGAGAATGAAATCTAAGCTGTTTTGGAAGCATGGATATGTATAGGCTAACGTTTCCAAATTTGCATTGCCCAGGCATTGTTGCGGATAGTGCCGATCGAACATGTCTATTGATCGATGATCAAGATCCGATCAATGTCCTATGACCAAAAAGATCTCTTTCCTTGGTATGACCTGCACAATATAGACTGATGAAGTTTCCTACCCATTGACTACCAAAAATCTGCCATGGGACGTGATATTAACCCAATTCTGCTCTACGCTAGAAGCCAGAACGCTAGGGAACGAATTGCATGTCTAAACGAGGAGCTGGGGGAAGCAGTGGTGGAGTAGGTCGCTTCTTCCTGGGGTTAGCCATGATGATAGCGGGGGGCTATTTATTTCTTAGCTCCATCAAAATCGTTAATAACTTTTCTTTGGGTTACAGTCTCTACAGTATTGGTGGCTTTGGTCTCACTAGCGGTATGGTATTGGTCCCCTTCATTTTTGGCATTGGTCTAATTTTTTACAACGCTGATAATTTCTTGGGTTGGCTATTGGCCGTAGGGTCGTTGGTCATGCTCCTGTTTGGTGTTATTGCCAGCATTAATTTTCGTCTGGCCCCCATGTCTGCGTTTGAACTAATCACAATTTTGGTCCTGGCGATTGGCGGGGTGGGAATATTTGTTAGCTCATTACAAGAAATCAAATAGATACGGCCTAGCTTGCCCATCAACCCACGGTGATAGCTTAAGGACAGAGTGATGAGGTAAGATATACTGCTGCACGCATTATTTTATGCCAGGATCTGACGGCCAGTGGTTCAAATTGACAGGGCTAGCAGTAGTGATTTTTATCCAAAAGGACAATTTTTATGGAATTCACAGTCGAGTGTGAACCTCGTAAGAGTGAGATCAATCCCCGCAAACTCCGCAGGATGGGACAAATTCCAGCGGTCCTCTATGGCCATCAAGGGGCTGAATCTGTTTCCCTGACCCTGCCAACCGTGACTGCAGAAAAGATGTTGAGTGCTGTAGAAGTCAATAACACATTGATTACAGTCAAAGTGCCTGAGCTCTCCCTGAATTGTCAGTCTCTGTTGCGAGATGTGCAGACCCATCCGTGGAAACCCGATCTTTATCATCTGAGTTTCTTTGCCATTTCTGGACAAGATAGCGTTAGTATCACCGCACCCTTAAGTTTTGTAGGTGAACCGATTGGCGTTAAGTCTGAGAATGGTTCTTTAGACCTAGTGTTAACCTCTTTAGAATTGCAATGCGATCCCCAAAGTATTCCCGAATCCATTGAAGTTGATGTTAGTGACCTCCATATAGGGGATGCGATTCATGTCGATGAACTGAAATTACCGAAAGGTGTCAGTTCAGATGGAGAAGGCAAGCGAGTTGTGGTATCAGTTCTAGCGCCTTCAGGTTCTGATGAGGCTGATGAAGACGGTGCTGAGGACGGTGCTGAGGCAGCTAGTGATGCTCCGGCCAGTACAGAAGACTAGTTCTGCAAGGAGATTAGGGGATGATAGTTTGAGCTGATCCTCCCTCGATGGCAGTGCTGGCGCAGCCACAAAATGTCAGTACTGCTATCTCTATTTTTAATTTAGGGAATCAGTCTGATGTCGAGATCTATAGCTCAAAATCGCGAAATTTTCTGGTCATATTAGTCAAGAACCAGTTCAGCAGTCTATCCTCAGGCATCATCTAGGTTCAAAGCCACATCGATGCAAAGCTGACGCTGCTCCTCTGGCTCAGACTTCAAGTTTTTATGATCTTCGAAAGATTGTCAGTCTTTGGAGCATTGCTCAAATTAGGGTAAAAATAAGAAGCCTGAAAACACTATCCTAAAAAGGTTCTATAGGTTTGCGATTCTATTAAAGTGTTGACCTTAGTATCTGGGAACTATAACGGTGCCCTCTCCAGCTAGACGAAATCAAAACAGGCGCATTAAAACTACTAGACTGATACTCTAGTCCATGTCCCAACTATGCAGATAAAGACAGGATGGCCAATAGCACTTGGTAAAAACGTCCTTTCTCAGCAATCGTCTAAGGCTAGTGAATCTTTGACGATATCCAAATCACTACAACCGTATCCACAAGCAGTTAGGATACGGTTGGGTTTGGGAATGCGCCTTCGGGTCATGGCTATTGTTGTCTTGTAAATACAGGACAATATCCATATTGAAGCCAAGCTATCAGTATGGGGGTGATGGTTAAGAAACACCAACCAAGAGAAAATCAGTCTAATCTACAAGCAAGCTGTATTGATTATGCTCGGTCGAACACTCGGTGGACGGTATCAGGTTCAAGAGACATTAGGGGGCGGAAGTTTTGGCCAGACTTACCTGGCTGCTGATATTCATCGTCCTGAGCGTCCACAATGTGTCGTTAAGCATCTTAAACCGACTAGACGAGATCCTGATTTTTTACCCAAAGCTCGTTCCTTGTTTGAACGAGAAGCGGTGATGCTAGAGCAACTGGGAAGCCACGATCAAATTCCCCGGTTGTTGGCCTACTTTGAAGAACAGCAAGAGTTTTATCTTGTTCAAGAATTTATCCCAGGTCATTTGCTACGGACAGAATTACCCTTAGGGTGTCGATGGTCTGAAGATCAGGTTGTCCAGCTTTTAAACGATATTCTATCTATTCTGGCTTTTATCAATGAATTTAACGTCATTCATCGAGATATAAAGCCAGAAAACATCATTCGTCGCCAACAAGATGGTCGGCTTATATTGATCGACTTCGGAGCTGTGAAACAGCTGCGTAAAGAAATGAGCAGCGACCCCCATCAGGCCCTACCGGTTGGAGGGACCATTGCTATTGGCACTCCCGGCTATATGGCCCCTGAACAGGCCCAAGGTCGCCCTCGAGCCAATAGTGATCTCTATGCATTGGGCATGATTGGGATAGAAGCATTGATTGGCAAGAATCCCACTCAGTTTGCACAAACAGCCCAGGGTGAAATTGACTGGCAAGAACAGGTCTCGGTGAGTTCGGAACTGGCGGACCTGTTGCAGCAGATGGTGCGCTACCACTTCCAGTATCGGTATCAAACCGCCCAAGAAGTTTTACAGGACCTACAAGGGAAATCATCATCAGGGTGGTTTAAGAAGATGGGGCAGATCTTGCGGTCTCCCGTCCAAAATCCATGGGCTAGTAACTCTGCCCCGACCGGGCGGTCCCATCAGACGACGCCCCAGGTTGCCCGTCCTGTAGATTTCTCAGCTCTTCCCTTAACAGTGCAGCCTTCCGCCGCCGATCTTGAGAGTGAGACTCAACCTGCTCCAAAGGTGACGGCAAGTCAAGTCTTTATCAGTGTTCTCAATCATGATCCTGAATTGCAGGTGGCCAAGCAATTGTTTGAAGCCATCAAAACTGCTGGATACCAGCCCTTTATGTCGACCCAAAGTCTAGAGCTGAAGGAGAGTTGGGCCCAACATATTGACCAAGCCCTCAAGGCTAGTGATTTTTATATTGTGTTCCTTTCCCGAGCTTCTGCCCACAGCGAGTTGATGTTGCAGGAAGTTCGGGCAGTGAAGGCCTTGCATCAGAGCCGTCCTGACCAACGGCCCCAAATTATACCGATCCGGGTGGACCTTCCCATGGATGGCTCCTTAAATTATGAGTTGCGTGGATATTTACATCGGTTACAACAACGCATTTGGCGGTCTTCTACGGATACCCCTGATCTCATTCAAGATATTTTGACCACCCTAGACGGTAGCAAATCGATTGCACAAACCTCTGCTGCCAATGGTTCGGGTTCTTTCCTGACGGTGCCGCCCTTGAAGCAAAGGTCAGACGCACCTCCCTTACCTGTTGCAGAACCTGAGTTACCTGAAGGTCAGGTGAACTTGGCTTCCGCGTTTTATATCGAACGCCCGCCCATTGAAAGTCGCTGTGCCGAAACCATTGTGCAACCCGGTGCCCTAATCCGGATCAAAGCCCCCCGGCAGATGGGTAAAACATCTTTAATGGCCCGGATTTTACATCAAGCCTCTAGCCAAGGCTTAAACACAGTGTCTTTGAATTTGCAGTTAGCGGATGGTCAGATTTTTACTGATTTGGATCGACTCCTACGGTGGCTTTGTGCTAGCGTCAGCCGCAAATTGCGCTTGCCGAATCGCATTGCTGAGACCTGGGATGATATTTTTGGGAGCAAATATAATTGCACGGCCTATTTTGAGGAATACTTGCTCCCCGAAATTGATGGCCCCTTGACGTTGGCCTTGGACGAAGTTGATCGGGTGTTTGAATATCCAGACATTGCCAGTGACTTTTTTGGGTTACTGCGAGCTTGGCATGAAGAAGCCAAAAATCAGGCAATTTGGCAAAAGCTGCGATTGGTTGTGGTGCATGCCACCGAAGTGTATATCCCCCTCAATACCAACCAATCTCCGTTTAACGTGGGTTTGCCCATTGATTTACCCGAATTTACGGCAGACCAAATTAGCCAACTGGCAGACCTCCACCATTTAGACTGGGACCTGTCCCACATCAATCAGCTTCACCAGTTAATCGGGGGACATCCTTACCTGACGCGCTTGGCTTTATATCATGTGGCGAAACAAGATATGAGTCTACCTGACTTGTTAGAAACAGCGCCCACAGAAGCTGGGCTGTTTCGTGATCACCTGCGGGGACACTGGTGGAACCTCCAACAACATTCTCAACTGGCTCAGGCTTTTATTGCGGTTGTCACCTCTAAGCAAGTAGTTGAACTAGAACCGTCTGTTTTGTTTAAGCTTCACAGCTTAGGACTCATTCGCTTGGTCGGGAATGGAGCGCAGCCGCGCTGTGATCTCTATCGCCAGTATTTCTCTACGGTTATCAACGCAGAACCTGTAACAGGAGCCTAAAGTAGGATATAGCTATACAGGTTTGTACTCTGCGTCAACCTCCTCTCTATTTCTAGATTTCACCGATTGGTTACTCCCAGGTTATGGATAGTTCGGTTTCAGGTTGGATTCAAAGTGATACCCCTGCTCCTAGTAATCCGTATCAGGTGGGAGGGAGTCTACCGACGGATGCCCGCACCTATGTCGTCCGGCAAGCGGATCGCGATCTCTATCAAGCCCTCAAAACGGGTGAGTTCTGTTATGTGCTCACGGCCCGCCAGATGGGTAAGTCGAGTTTGCGCGTCCACACCATGAAGCGCTTAACCGTGGAAGGGTTTGCCTGTGCGTCTATTGATGTCACTAAAATTGGTAGCCAAAATATTACGGCTGAGCAATGG
>CALDHF010000131.1 GCA_937941595.1 uncultured Acaryochloris sp.
ATCACAAGAAAAGTTATCAAGAATACCGTTCAGTGCAAAACTGGAGAATGGAGCTGACAACGTAACTTGAAGATATGACCAAAACTGCATGGGTATTCCCTGGGCAAGGCTCTCAGGAGATCGGGATGGGCCTAGATTTATTAGAAACCGATCAAGGCAAGCAGCGATTTAAAGAAGCAGAAGCCATCCTGGGATGGTCTGTACCTGAAGTTTGTCGAGAAGATGAAAACCGATTTTCTCAGACCAACTATACCCAACCTTGTCTCTATGTTGTTGCGGCCATCCTGTCCGACCTGCTCGTTGCCAAAGGGCTTCAACCCGATCTGGTAGCGGGACATAGTCTAGGAGAATATGTGGCGCTCTACACAGCCCAAGTTTTTGACTTTGAATCCGGATTACGGCTAGTACAAAAACGCTCCCTGCTGATGTCACAAGCATCAGATGGCAAAATGGTGGCCCTCATGGGATTTGATCGGGACCAACTCAACCAGGCCGTTGATACGACAGATGGCGTCGTTCTAGCTAACGACAACCATGCTGGTCAAGTCGTTATTTCAGGTGCCCCAGCCGCCGTAGATACTGTCTTAGGTCAGATCAAAGTCAAAAGAGGCGTGAAGTTAAATGTGGGTGGCGCCTTCCACTCGCCCTTGATGGCGGCTGCCGAGGCAGACTATGCCACCGTTCTTGATACCGTTGACTTTCGCCCTGCTCAGGTACCCGTCGTTTCTAATGTCGAGCCGATCCCTTCCACGGATCCAGCCATCTTAAGAGCCCGCCTGATTCAACAAATGACAGGACCTGTACGTTGGCGAGAAACTGCGTTAGTATTTGCGGAACAGGGCGTTGAAACCGTCATGGAAGTGGGTCCTGGCAAAGTCCTCACAGGATTAGTCAAACGGACCTGTAAGACGATGGGTTTAACCAACATTAATTCCTTGGCCAGTCTACCCGACTAAAGAAATTATCCCGCAACACATGTCTTCTTCCTGCTACCATCGTTCTTCCCCTTCGAGTTGCAACTGAAGTGTGCCAACTGGCCTAGTTTATTTCTTTGCTGAGGTCTTTTCCACCCATGACTAAACAGCGTGAACCATTAATTAGCTTGGCCCTCTACCACTTATTCAAATGGACTGTCGTCAGTCCTTCATTGCATGTCTATTTCCAAGGCCAGATTTACAATGCTGAGCGAGTTCCCCAACAAGGCCCTTTAGTGGTGGTCAGCAACCATGCCAGCGATTTTGACCCACCCCTGTTATCGAACTGCATGCGCCGCCCCGTTGCTTTTATGGCGAAACAGGAACTATTTGAGGTGCCGCTCTTATCAACCCTCATTCGGTGGTATGGAGCTTATCCTGTCAATCGAGGCAGAGCGGATCGGAGCGCCATCCGCTCTGCCCTCGCCTCCTTAGAACAAGGTTGGGCAGTGGGTCTTTTTCTGCAAGGGACCCGCACCCCCGATGGACGAATTACCAGTCCTAAGCAGGGAGCAGCCTTAATCGCTAGTAAAATTCAGGCTCCAATCCTCCCTGTTTGCCTATGGGGTACGGAGAAAATCATTTCTAAAGGTCAAAGGTTGCCTCATAGTGTACCGTTAACCATTCGGATTGGGGACCTGATACCGCCACCCGCAAAGCGCGACCGCCAAGGGCTGGCCGATGTGACCCAACACTGTGCAGATACGATTAATGCCATGCATGCTCTAGGTCGCTAACCTGTATCTCTGTCATCCCCCACCGATCTTTGCCTGAGGAACAGTAAATCCTTAACCTGCTAGCAGAGAAGTTGAGAGCAATAAAGCTAAAATTGGACCATTCATGAGCTGTGGGGTTAGTCAACAATGTCAGACATCAACCGATCGATCCTTCAACTGGGCAACCCTAAATTACGACAAATTGCTCAACCTGTTGAGAATCCTCACCATCCAGACATTCAGCAACTCATCGATGATTTGATTACAACGATGGAAAATGCCAATGGTGTCGGCATTGCTGCCCCCCAAGTTGGCATGGATTTGCAAATCATGATTGTGGCCTCTCGGCCCACCTTACGGTATCCCCAAGCCCCAAAAATAGACCCCATTGCCATGATTAACCCCCAGATTATGCGGCAAGGGACTGAACAGATGAAGGATTGGGAAGGATGCCTAAGCGTACCTGGGATTAGAGGGTATGTTCCGCGCGCTCAGGAAATTACAGTGGCGTATCTTGACCGTTTGGGTATCCCCCACCAACAAATCTTTACTGATTTTGTAGCCCGCATCATTCAACATGAATGCGACCACTTACAGGGCTATGTATTTATCGATCGGGTGGAAACAACTCGGGAACTTATCACGGAAGAGGAGTATCACAAACTCTTAGTTGCCTAATCCCTGGAAAATCTTGAATTTTCATCTTTACGTCCGTTAAAATATATTTTTTCATCGTATAATTTCATGTAATATGATGATCAAATTGCTTCATCGAGCATCAACTCTCTCGGCCTTAACTGACAGATAACCCGAAAATTTTTAGGGTGATACTCTGCTGGGCGAGCGCCAATCTTAGTTGTTGAGGTGATCGCCATCACTTCTATGTTTTTGGAAACATTCAACAATTGAGACAATAGAATATATAGTGTAGTGCTGATAGCAGCACTCAGACGGCTTAACCGATAGAATTAAGCCGTCAAACTGGCTTTAGTATCAATTTTTGTTCTCCCAGAGATGTTTTATGAGCCATAATACCCATTGGTCTCTTCGAGCTAACATGTCCATCGTGACATTAGTTCAGCGCTTGCTCGATCCAGCGCTGGCTGTATTGCTGTTGTATGTGTTGGCCCAGTCATACAACCATACCTTTGACACCAATCTACAGGTATTTGCTCTCACCACATTTCTGTTAATGCTGCCTGTCTTTAAATCGACTGGTATGTATCGCCCTTACCGCAACCTTGCTCCCCGCCTAATCGCCATCAGACTGATTCTGGGATGGTCAGTCATGATTGGTTTGCTGCTGTTTACAGGCTTTGTCACAAAAACGTCAGTGCTCTTTTCCAGAGCATTAATCTTGACCTGGTTTGGCACGGTGCCTGTCATCTTACTAGCAGTCCACTTTATTATCTGGGCCATTTTGCGTCAATTGCGATCGTCTGGACGCAATTCTAGGTCTGCCATTATTGCTGGTGTCAACAAAGTCAGTCTGAACCTAGCTGATCAACTGCGAGAATCCAAGGACTTAGGCATTCGATTGAATGGTTTTTTCGATGATCAACCCCTTGAAGAACTACCTGATGTTCCAGTGATTGGCACCCTGAGTGAGTTGCCAGACTATGTTCGTCGACACCATATCGATGTAGTCTATCTAGCTGGGTCAACAGATGATGATTCCAGATTTGCTGAGTTAATTGAAGCGCTCCAAGATACTACTGCTTGTGTTTATTTTGTTCCCAGTTTGCTGATGTACAGCCTCATGCATGGCCGTCCTTACGAGATTAATGGTGTACCCCTGATTTCGATTTGGGAAATTCCTTTCTCTGATCTCCAGTACCTGTTGAAGCGGGCCATTGATATAGTCTTATCTGGCTTAGCGCTCGTTTTCCTGTCCCCGATCATGATGATCATTGGGATTGCAGTGAAGCTAACATCTCCTGGTCCCGTTTTGTTTAAACAGCGGCGGTATGGTCTTAATGGCCAAGAAATTATTGTCTATAAGTTTCGCTCCATGAAGGTTATGGAAGATGGGGGCAAAGTAGAGCAGGCCAAACGGGGAGATTCTAGAATCACGCCTCTAGGCGCATTTTTGCGCAAGACGTCTTTAGATGAACTGCCACAGTTTCTCAATGTGTGGCAAGGTCGTATGAGTTTGGTAGGGCCTCGTCCCCATGCTGTTGCCCATAATGAAATGTACCGAAAACTGATTAGTGGCTATATGCTCCGGCATAAAGTCAAACCCGGGATTACAGGCTGGGCACAAGTCAATGGCTGTCGGGGAGAAACGGAAACCCTAGACAAAATGAAACGACGCATTGACTATGATTTGGAATATCT
This sequence comes from uncultured Acaryochloris sp., assembly GCA_937941595.1. Lineage (GTDB taxonomy): Bacteria > Cyanobacteriota > Cyanobacteriia > Thermosynechococcales > Thermosynechococcaceae > Acaryochloris. The sequence goes on from CALDHF010000131.1 coordinate 4,028, forward strand.
GAAAAATTGGTCGTTGGGTTTGGATATTCAAATTCTATTGAAAACGGCATTTGTGTTCCTTAGAGATTCGAATGCATATTGAGCTAGCCCTTGGTATAGATGTCATCTAGGAAACTTCAACCCACGATTCAGCGTCTCAATTGAGGTAGAGACATACTAGCTGTCGGTTTTTTCGTTGAATTTTCTATGATGAAGGTATAGATTCCTGATTTTGAGGAAGAGGTTCATCTCCCTAAAAATTGGAGTTTCTCCCAGCTCAATAGATATACTTGGCAAAGAACCTAGGCATTATTCGTCGTTTCATTGTCTGGTGACTGTATGAAGTATCCCCAAGTCCCTCAGGGTCGATCTTATTTCTCCAAGAGAGCTGTGGTGTCCACTGCCCTGGCGATGAGTGTTGCCATCGCAATTCCAACCTCAGCCCAAGCTATTCCTCTTCGGGACTTGATTTTTCGGGGGATTCAGGTCATTCAACTCTCGAGTCTTTCTGCCAAACAAGAAGGAGAGTTGGGTGAACAAATTCACCAGAATTTGCTTAACCAAGGCATGCGTCTCCATCAAGGACGCGACTTAAATCGATATATCTCAGGGATTGGCCAGCGTCTGGTTGATGCTGGCTCTAAACGTAAGGTGAAGTATCGCTTCCAAGTTGTTGATGATTCTAAGGTCAATGCTTTTGCCACGATGGGCGGGCGGGTTTATGTGACTACGGGCTTGATTGGCGCAGCAGATAATGAAGCCCAATTAGCCAGCGTGATCGGCCATGAAATTGGCCATATAGAGAGAAAACACTTGGTTAAGCAAATTCGTAAAACCATGGTGGCCCAAGGGTTAACAACGGCTGTTACGGGTTCTAATCGGAGTCAGGTGGCCAATATTGGTATTAATCTGCTTGTGAGTCGCCCCCAAAGCCGCAGTGATGAGTATGATGCCGATCGTGAAGGGTTACGCATTTTGCGAGAGGCAGAGTATGCGACTTCGGCCATGCCTGCGTTTATGCGTAAGTTGATCTCCAGTCGAAATACCCCAACCTTCTTGAGTACTCACCCAGCGGTACCAGATCGGGTTGTACGCTTAGAAAATGAGATTCAATCGGGTCCTCAGAATCGATGCGATCGCAATCCCAATGCCAGTAGCTGTGGTCTCAGTCAAGACCGTTACCGCCAAACGGTAGGCCGTCGATAAATATTAAGGCAAGGAATTGAGACGAACGTGGCCCTGATTTTTACTCAACGACTTTCTCACAACCCCAGCCAGGAAGCAGATCTGACCCTGGCTTTGACATCTGACGAACGGACGAGATCGCGCCATAAATTTCAAACGCCAGACGGTCAAACCCTATTTCTACAGCTCTCCAGAGGGACAGTTCTTCATGATGGGGATCTCCTGTTATCCCCAAGTGATACGGGTGATACCGTATTGCGTATCGTCGCCAAGCCAGAAGCTGTTTTAACCGTCCTGGCGAGCAAACCTCTGGATTTGCTCAGGGGTGCTTACCATTTGGGCAACCGCCATGTCCCCCTTGAAATCACTCCCACCTGTTTACGACTGGCACCGGATTCTGTCTTGCATCAGATGCTGGAACAGTTGGGTTTAGAGGTGACTGAAGAGATTCATCCTTTTCAGCCTGAATCGGGGGCCTATGGCCATCAACATAGTCATTGATCTACAGTCCCCCGCGGCTGGGAATTTTCTCATCCTCCCCAAACCCAAGGGCTAGAATGATGACATCGCTCTCTAGGAAATGTCATGAACCCCACAATTGAAGAGCGAGTCCGCTGGACCACTTCGGACTTGGAGCTATTGCCTGAAAGTAGCAACCGCTATGAAATTATTGATGGCGATCTCTTTGTGACTAGAGCACCCCATTGGCAGCACCAAACTGCAAGTGGCAATGCG
>CALDHF010000132.1 GCA_937941595.1 uncultured Acaryochloris sp.
GGTAATACCGATCAGTAGCAACTTTTTTCTGGAACGAGTAGATATCATCAGTCCTATTTCAATTAAAGCTTAAGGGGGAAGACTCACTGATGCAGGTTAGAGAATCTGAAACAAGAGTGGTCCAGTTTGATCGGGGTGACCGAGAAATAGCAAGCGCATGAAGTAATAGCCTAAGTAAATCCCGATACTCAGACATTGGGTTTTTCTTTGAGTGAGGAGTCGAGAACAGACTGTAGACTGCTTTTGCTGCGTAACTAGCTCAACGGCGATATGCACTACGATGGCCGCAAAAATAAAAAATAGTATAGGGCCAAAGAGATGAAAGTTGACCGCTTGCAGCCAATGACCTTGGACTATCGCCATAAACGATCGAGTCATACCACAGGTTGGACAGGGAACACCCGTTAGATGACGGATTGGGCAGGTGAGGGAAAGTCTATAGCCGTGAGCATAAGTAAACGCTCCCACTAGGGGTGTGGCGAACAATCCTAAGATCCCCCACCTCTTGTGAGTCTCTTGAGCAGATAATCTCAGGTGCTGGCTAGACATTCACAAGTCCTATTCTCGAAAACACTTCAGGCTTAGAACCAACCCTTTTTACCCGACAAATAGGTTCTAGCAAATTCTTCATCTGTCTTTGTCAAATACATAATGCCTTCAATGAGGCCAATCACTCCCATCACGAACCCACCGAAACCGCAGGTTAGCAATGTGACTAACAGCATAATCAACCCTTCTGTTGTGTAGCCCAGCACAAACTTGTGAATGCCTAACGCCCCCAGTAAGATGCCACAGATTCCTGCTGCAATTTTTTTGCCGTTCGCATCGCCTGTTGAATTTGTCATTTCACACCTCATCCACGTTATTTATTGCCAAGAACCCAGAATAGGATATCAGCCTGAGAGCTTTCATCTCTATTCATTTTGAGTTAATTCGTTCGACAATCAATGTTTAGTAAAGATCAATTACAGTATGGACAAGTACGCCCAAAAACTTGCTGTTTTCCTAAAAGAATCTTGGCACTATAACCAAACGCAATTGCAAACAGAGATGCTGGAGAATATCTATGAAATACTCCCCTAGACAGAAGATGAGTAAATCAGTAGATACACTCTAAAAATCCGTCTCTTTACCATTGTTGAATTTTTTAACCACTTTGTTTAGACCCATCTGGTAGTATCCAGTATCAAATTTTTGGACTGTAGTTCTAAGTTGCGACCTATGCAAATCCATCGACTTCCTGCTTTTTCAGATAACTATATCTTTGTTCTTCACGACCTGGAGCATAATATTGCTGCGGTGGTTGATCCTGCTGATCCCAAGCCAGTTCTGAAAAAATTAGAAGAACTGGATGTTGAACTCGTTGCCATATTTAACACCCACCATCATTCTGACCATGTAGGGGGTAACCGCAGACTCCTTCAGGAATTTCCGCAGGCAGTTGTGTATGGTGGAGAACGCGATCGCGGCCGGATACCGCAACAGCACTATTTCCTCAAAGATGGGGATCAGGTTAGCTTTGGCAATCGCACTGCCACCATCTTCTTTGTCCCTGGCCATACCCATGCCCATATTGCCTATTACTTTCCGCCCATCTCGGCAAACGAACCCGGCGACCTTTTTTGTGGCGACACCTTATTTGCCGGGGGCTGTGGCCGATTATTCGAAGGCACACCCTCCCAAATGGTGACCTCCCTGAGCAAATTTCGGACTTTACCGGAGCACACCCAAGTGTGGTGTGCCCATGAGTATACCCTCAAGAATCTAGAGTTTGCCCTGACCGTTGATCCAGGGAATTCATACCTAAAAAACAGGTATTTGCAGGTACGAGAAGCCCGCACTCAATTGCAACCCACCATCCCTTCTGATATCGGCACCGAAAAAATGACCAATCCCTTTCTGCGTTGGGACCAGCCAGAATTGATCGCTGCAACAGACAGTAACGACTCTGTTCAGTGTTTTGCGCGATTGCGGGGGATGAAAGACCAGTTCTAACTCAGGGCATTCAGTCCACAAGCCGCCACAGCCAAAACGGCGACACAAGCATAAAACGTCGAAACCACCCGCACCTCTGGCCAGCCTGACTGTTCAAAATGGTGGTGAATGGGGGACATCTTAAAGAGGCGTTTGCCAACGCCGTCCGGTCCCTTGGTGGCCTTGTAATAGCCCACCTGAGCCATTACAGATAAAGACTCAACTAAGAACAAGCCACTGAGAATCAGTAACGCCCAGAGAGTATTGCTGATCAGTCCCACTGCCGCTAACGCACCGCCTAGAGCCAAAGACCCTGTATCTCCCATAAAGACTTGGGCAGGATTATGATTATGGGCCAAAAAGCCTAAGCAGCTTCCTGACAGACAGGCAGAGAAGATCATCAGTCCGGGCCAGTTAGGGGCAACAACAAGGGCCAGTCCTAAAAATGCGATCGCACTTGTCCCCGCAGCCAATCCATCCATCCCATCCGTCAGATTAACCGCATTGCCTTCGGCAGCCACGACAAATGTGGACACAGCCACAAACAACACCCCAATGGGGATAGCGACTCCAAACGGCAATGCCAAAGAACTAATGTCTGGGCGGGTCAAAAATAGCCACAAACCAAAAATCAGACCGCTGCCAAATTCAATGCCTAGGCGCAACCGGGCCGAGATCCCTTTATTCGATTTTTTCCGCAGAATCTGCCAATCATCAAACCAGCCCACAAGTCCTAAGCAGAAGGTGAGTAGAGTTGCAGCGCCCACATTGACCAGGCTTCCACGGGTTGCCAAAGCCACCCAAGTCACACTCAACACTAGAGCAACAGGAATAAAGAAAACACCTCCCATCGTGGGCGTCCCTGCCTTCTTCAGATGGCTTTGCGGACCATCTTCCTGAATCACTTGTCCTGCTTTTAAGGATCGCAGCCAGGGCACAGCCCAAAACCCTAATAGGGTCACGATCAAGGTGCTCACCCACAGCGGAGCAACCATAGATACCGTAGGCGTATTGATGCGGCCAGAGCTGACATCTGTTGCCAACGCCACGCCACTTAAACTGGCCAACAATAGCCAATACAATTTTTTGCCAGACCCCGATCGGATTGGCTCAGATGTCTTACTCACAACGACCATCTTTGCTTATTTAGTCCTCGTCTTCTTCATCGAAATCTTCTTCTACGCCGATGAGGGCATTGATTTCTTCACCATCATCTTCTTTCATCCTGGTTTTGGCCCGCTCTTGGCCTTCCCGTTCCATCAGTCGGCCCGACCCTTCTAGCCATCCTAGAATCGAGGCGTCTTTTCGGGACTCCATAATAGGGGCTTTTTGCTCACGAGGTTGTTCACGCAGAGATGGATTTTCCATCATTTTCTGCTGATGAGAATTATCACTTGGTAGGGATGGATTTTCCATTATTTTCTGCTGATGAGGATTATCAATTGGTGCGGATGCCGCCTCTTATCTTACTCAGATTATTGATATTCCGCACTCTTCAGGGACAAAGCGATACGGAATCGATGACTCATTATCTCTGCACATCTAGAAAATATCAATGCACACCCTCACGACTCTAATTCTGCTAGCTCCATCCACCGTTCTGTGGCCGTATCTATCTCAGCTTCCAACGTGGCTAATTCCGCAGATAATTGTTGAACTGCCGATAAATCATTGGGAGGGGAACGATACAAAGATTTTTCTAACTTGGCTTTCTGGGTTTCCAGTTCTGGAATTTTGCGCTCCAGGGTAGAAAATTCGCGGCGCTCATAATTGGAAAGACGGCGAGACCGCTGGGATGAGGGCTGGGCTGGAGCGGAGGAGGTTTTAGAGGTCTCAGGTTTCGTGTCTTTGGAGGAGGCTTTGGATCGGTCTGCCTGCTTAGATTCCTCGGCCCGCTTCACATCCAAATAAATGGAGTAGTTACCGGGATAGCGTCGGATTTTGCGATTCTCCAACGCAAAAATATAGTCTACGGTTCGATCTAAGAAATAGCGATCGTGGGACACCACAATCACACAGCCGTTAAAGTCCTCTAGATAATCCTCTAAAACAGCCAGGGTTTGCACATCCAAATCATTGGTTGGCTCATCTAAAATCAGGACATTGGGCGCCCCCATAATGATCCGCAGCAGAAATAGCCGTCGTTTCTCGCCCCCCGACAGCTTGTGAATCGGGGCATATTGCTGATTCCCTGGAAACAAAAATCGCTCCAACATCTGCGAAGCCGAAATCTGAGTACCATCGGCAGTTTTGACAAACTCGCCCTCATCTTTAATGTAGTCAATCACCCGCTGATTTTGATTAACGGCCTCGAGCAAAGCTTCTGAATGCTGGTCAAAATAGCCAATATGAATGGTGGTGCCAATCTCTACTTCCCCCGTATCTGGCTCCACCCGCCCCGTAATAATGTTCATTAACGTGGATTTACCCGCACCATTGCCGCCAATAATGCCGATCCGATCCATGGGACTAAACTCATAGGAAAAATCCTGGACCAAAGTCCGGCCGTTGTAGCCCTTAGAAATATTGGTGAGTTCGATTACTTTTTTTCCAATCCGGCGTCCAGGGGTATCTATTTCAACTTTGCCCTGCCCTTCCTTAAAGGTCTGATCCTGCATCGCATGAACGCGATCAATCCGGGCTTGTTGCTTCGTACTCCGAGCTTTAGGTCCCCGCTTCAGCCATTCCAGTTCTCGCCGTAAGATGCCCTGATGCTTGCGCTGGATTTTGGCCGCAGCCGTTTCAGCTAACGCTTTCTTTTCTAGATAGTAAGAATAGTTTCCTGAGTAGGTATAGAGATCACCCCGATCAATTTCCAAAATTCGTTTCGTCACCTGATCGAGAAAATAGCGATCGTGAGTAATCAACAGAATAGCCCCTCGATACCGTCCCAGATAGCCTTGCAACCATTCCACTGACTCCGCATCCAAATGGTTGGTCGGCTCATCCATCAGCAACAGGTCTGGCTCTGAGAGTAAGGCTGTGGCTAAGGCAATCCGCTTGCGATATCCCCCTGACAGATCACCGACTTTAGCTTCAAAGTCGGTGATCCCTAACTTACTGAGAATGATTTTGGCTTTGGTCTCTAGCTCCCAGGCTCCCGTTGTTTCCATTTCAGCTGAGATCCCGGCTAGCTTAGCCATGAGGGTGTCTAGCTCAGTACCCTCTACCTGGGACAGGCGATGGGATAGATTTTCATAGATGCGGACCAGCCGCATTTGGTCACTGCTATCGTTGAAGACCTGATCTAAAACCGTGCGATGATCATCTAATTCAGGCTGTTGAGGTAGATAGACAATATTTGCTCCAGACTGGACCTGCCGCTTGCCCCCATCAATGGACTCAAGCCCGGCGATCATCTTGAGGACGGTAGATTTCCCCGACCCATTCACCCCGATCAGGCCAACTTTGTCGTCTGGCTCAATACTGAAACTAGCGTCCCGCAGGATTTCTTTGATGCCAAAGTCTTTGCGAATAGCTTGTAGCGTTACAATGCTCATCTAATCAGCGTTGAAATCAATAGGGACCATTCTCCATTCCGAGTACATTATCCCGGCGTGGCGAACACTCCAATTGTAGGGGGTTAAGCTAAATTTTGAGGGAGGCATTACCCCAACCCATGATCGACTTTTACCTAGGCTGTGCGATTTGGGCCTATAAAGGCTGGCTGGGAGACTTTTTTCCACCCGGCAGCTCCCCTAGTCATTTGTTGAGCCTCTATGCCCAGCGATTGACAGCGGTAGAAGTCAACGCCACATTTTATTCCACCCCATCCCCTGAGACGGTGCATCGTTGGGCTGAGCAAACCCCGGAAACATTTCAGTTTTGTCCAAAGTTTCCTCGTTCCATCACCCATGCAGGACGCCTGCAACCCCATATTGATGAAGCCGTTGACCTTATAAAGTTGATGCAAGGATTAGGGCCACGTCTTAGCCCTCTATTTGCACAGCTTCCTCCTAGCTATGGTCCCCAGAACATCTCAGACTTAAGGACATTTCTGGCCGAAATTCAAACAGAGAATGTATCTATCGCCGTGGAAGTTCGGCATCCCCACTGGTTTCAATCTCCCCATGCTGAGCACCTCACCGACCTATTGACCGCTTTACAAATGGGCCGGGTGCTGCTGGACTCTCGTCCCATCTACCAAGGCACAGACGATCCCCAAGCCCAGTCTCAGCGTCGCAAACCAAAACTGCCGTTACAGCCAATGACGACTGCACCCTTTACGGTGATTCGCTTTATCAGCCATCCTCAACAGAATTTGAACGATACGTTCTTGATGAACTGGGTCAACCTTCTTCAGCCTTGGCTGCGACAAGGGACGCGGACTTATTTTTTTGTTCACTGCCCTGTTGAAGAACATTCTCCGAGAACAGCTCAGGTCTTTCAGCATCTCCTGCAAAACCAGATTGCGATTCCCGATCTGCCTTGGGACCACCTGGCTGTACCTCCCACCCAGCTCAGCTTATTTTGAACCCGGTATCGTTGAATTTGACAGCCAGCTCTATCGGGGATGCAAAACGAGCTTTTTTAGGTACATTCTCTTTTTTTCAGGTGCATTCTCCCTGATGACAAACTCCCCTTAATCCAGATGGCCCTATTTTTTACACCTCACATTTGGACAGGTGGGATCACCATCCGATAAGCTACTCAACAGTAGGAATCAATACTACAGTTATCGTCCACTCTAGTTAGAGGTATTGGCATGGGTTTTATCGCATACATTCTATTTATCAGTCTTTTCACCGGTATGGCACTCGGTCTTTATTACGGCCTCAAAGCCGTCAAGCTAATCTAAAAGTCTTGGCACAGATTGAAAAAAGCTTGGGGGTGAGTTTCGATATCCTCAGGCTTTTTTAATGGCGTTCAACTCAGACTGCACCCTTTACTACCACTAGATTGTCGGGGTAATGACAGTAGGCTGGCCATTCGCTATCTCTCCATCAATCCCAACCGTTCCCAAACCTTCTAGAATGGATGAGAGTTATTGCAACAAGGCACTACATGGTCACCAAGGCACCTGCAAAGACTAAATACGAAGCTGTGATAGGCTTAGAAACCCATTGCCAACTCAGCACCAATACCAAGATTTTTTGTAACTGCGCTACGGACTTTGGGGCAGACCCCAATCATCAAGTCTGTCCGGTTTGTATGGGCATGCCAGGAGTATTACCCGTCCTCAACGAAACGGTCCTTGAATATGCCGTTAAAGCGGGGCGTGCCCTCAATTGCGAGATTGCCAAATACAGTAAATTCGATCGCAAACAGTACTTTTACCCCGATCTGCCCAAAAACTATCAAGTCTCCCAATTTGATCTTCCCATTGCTGAGCATGGCTGGATCGAAGTCGAAATTGTCGATGAACAAGGGGAAGCAACTCGCAAAAAGATTGGCATTACCCGCCTGCACATGGAAGAAGATGCGGGCAAATTGGTCCATGGAGGCAGCGATCGCCTGGCCGGATCAACCCATTCCTTAGTGGACTTTAACCGTACCGGCGTGCCCTTGATTGAGATTGTCTCCGAACCTGATATGCGCACGGGGCTAGAAGCCGCAGAATATGCCCAAGAGATTCGCCGCATCGTCCGCTATCTCGGTGTCAGTGATGGCAATATGCAGGAAGGCTCTCTACGATGTGATGTCAATATTTCCGTTCGTCCCCAAGGGCAGAAAGAATTTGGCACCAAGGTCGAAATCAAAAACATGAATTCCTTCAGTGCGATTCATCGGGCGATTGATTATGAAATCGCTCGTCAAATTGATGCGATCGCAACCGGAGAACCCATCATTCAAGAAACCCGGCTTTGGGAAGAAGGGGCACAACGCACCGTGGGCATGCGGACCAAGGAAGGCTCTAGCGATTATCGCTACTTTCCCGAACCTGATCTGATGCCCATTGAGGTTGCCCCCAAACAGCTCAAGAAATGGCAATCAGAACTGCCAGAGCTGCCTGCTGCGAAACGTCATCGCTACGAGGAAGAAATCGGGCTATCCCCCTACGACACGCGCATCCTCACAGATGATCATGCCATCACTCAGTATTTCGAAACTACCCTGGCAACAGGGGCCTCTGCCAAACAGGCAGCCAACTGGATCATGGGGGATATTACTGGATACCTTAATAACGAAAACTTATCCATTACGGATATTGCCTTAACCCCTGAGTCATTATCCGAGCTGATTCAGCTGATCGAAGCCAAAACCATCAGCGGTAAAATCGCGAAGGAAATGCTGCCTGACTTGTTGACCAAGGGCGGTTCTCCCAAAGATCTCGTCGAGAAGCAAGGGCTAACTCAAATTTCTGATGCAGCGACCTTAGAAAAGTTGATTGATGAAGTTTTGGTTGCCCATCCCCAAGAGCTAGAGCAGTACCGCAATGGCAAAACTAAACTCCAAGGCTTTTTCATGGGGCAAGTTATGAAACGCACTAGCGGACGAGCCGATCCCAAAGCAACCAACCAAATGCTGGCTAAAAAGCTGAAAGGCTAGTCACAGCCCTCAACGACTCATCACTGGTCAATATACAGGGAACAGAATCATGGACCCGTTTATGGAAGCAGCCATCCGCGAAGCTTCGTCAGGACTAGCCGCAGGCGGAATTCCTATCGGGTCTGTACTGGTTAAGGACGGCACCATTGTCGGCCGTGGCCGTAATCTCAGGGTGCAGCGAGAGAGTGCTATTCTGCACGCCGAAATGAGCGCATTGGAATCGATAGGCCGACAACCTGCTGCGTTTTATCAGGGCGTGACCCTATACACAACCCTGTCTCCTTGCAGCATGTGCTCAGGTGCGATTTTGCTCTATCAGATTCCCCATGTTGTGATTGGAGAACATCAAACCTTTATGGGTGCAGAAGACCTACTGAAGTCCCACGGCGTCAAGATCACTGTCCTCAACGATCCGAGCTGCTACCGAATGATGCAAGACTTTATCCAGGGATCTCCCCAGCTTTGGCATGAAGATATAGGTATCACCTAATTTCAACAGCGCTGCCTTGACCGAGAACCAATCTGGCACCCACAATGGAGAACCCCGCCAACAATTGCTCTTCTATCCAGATTTTTCCTATAGGGAATGAGTGAAGCATTTGCTTCTGGGCTAGGAGTTGGTTCCTTGAACTCGCTCAATTTTAGCCCCTAAGCCGCGCAATTTCTGCTCAAAGTTGGCATAACCCCGATCAAGGTGTTGCAACCCATCGATACTGGTTTTACCTTTGGCTGCAAGGGCAGCAACCACCAAAGCCGCAGTTGCTCGCAAGTCAGTTCCAGTCACAGGAGCACCCGATAAAAACGGAACACCTTGGATCACCGAGACATTGCCTTTGATCCGAATATCAGCGCCCATTCTTACCAGCTCCGGGACATGTCCTAAGCGGTTCTCAAACACGGTTTCTGTAACGACACTATTACCTTCACTTAAAGTGAGAAGAGCCATAAACAGGGATTGCATATCTGTGGGAAAACCGGGGTAGGGTAAGGTTTCAATTTCAGTACCCGTATGTACCCCCTTCGATTGAATTCTCAGACCTTGGTTAGCATCTGGTGTGAGATGAAAACCAATGGCTCTAAGCTTAGCAATCACAGCCGTTAGATGCTCAGGGACAACAGGTGCCAGCAAGATATCAGAGTGGGTAATGGCTCCAGACATCAGGAATGTTCCAGCCTCAATGCGATCAGGAACAATACTATAGTCGGTGCCATGCAGCTTAGGAACACCTGAAATAGTAATGGTCTTCGTCCCTGCTCCGCTAATCTGTGCACCCATGGAACGGCAGAAATTTGCTAAATCGGCCACTTCCGGTTCTTGTGCTGAATTTTCTAAGACGGTTTCTCCCTCTGCTAGGGTTGCAGCCATCATTAAGGTTTCCGTTGCCCCAACGCTAGGATAGTCCAAATAAATTTTGGCCCCTTTAAGTTTGGACGCATAAGCATGAACCACACCATGCTCAATATAAACTTCAGCGCCCAGTTGCTTGAGTCCCCGTACATGAATTTCAACAGGCCTAGCACCAATCGCACAGCCTCCTGGCAAGGGAACTTTAGCTACTCCCATACGAGCTAATAAAGGACCGATCGCAAAAAAGCTGGCTCGTAGTTTACTGACCAATTCGTAGGGGGCGTCAGTTTTGGTGATGTGGGTAGGGTCCAACTCCAACGTATCTTGATCTTGTTTGATTTTGACCCCAAGAGTTTCCAAGATTTTAGCCATGCCTTGGATATCTGCCAAAGAGGGGACATTCCTCAAGCGGCAAGGTTCAGAAGACAAGAGCGCGCCCGCCATTAACACCAGTGCAGAGTTTTTAGCACCGCTAATATGGACTTTGCCTTGGAGTGGCGTTCCTCCCCAAACTTCAAGCATCGACTGATTTGTCTTTGTAGAGACTTGATTATTAATTAAGCTATCAGGGGAAGAAATGGTTTTAAGATTATCCAATGCTCTGCACCACACCGAAAATTTGTAGGGGAATGTGGTCTAGAGTGTACCCTAAAATCGGCCAAAGAATCAGAATTTTTGTAACAAACTTCTCATATTCCAACTCAATTCTTGTGAATTCTTCATCTGTTTTCCCCTTTGCCCATGACTCCAACTAAAATTCGGTCACGATTCTGGAAACTTCCGCGCCATGCTACTCTTTCATTCTGGTTGATGATCTCGGGAATTTCAATCACGATCTTTTTTGTGATCTTGGCTCTGATGACTCCCGCATTACAGCAATGGCAATGGATTCAGAATCCAACCAGTTTCCTTAATAATGCTAAGCATCTTCCCCCCTCAGCCACGAATTGGTTTGGGACAGACTCCCAGGGGTACGACGTGTTTTCACGGACAGTTTATGGTGCCCGTGCTGCGTTGCAAGTGGTGGTAACAGCCACATCATTTAGCGTTTTAATTGGAGTATTCCTAGGTTTACTGAGCGGCTATTTTGGGGGCTGGGTGGACCGGATCTTATTGTTTCTGATGGATTCCCTTTATGCAGTCCCCGGTCTGCTAATTGCCGTAACTTTATCTTTTTCCGTGGGCGAGGCCGCCAGAGGAATTCCCAGCGCCGCCGCCGCTCTAGGTGTTGCGTATGTCCCTAAGTATTATCGGGTCGTTCGCAATCATACGGTCAGTATCAAAACAGAGTTATTTATGGAAGCAGCGCGGGCTTTGGGGGCTTCTCCTCAGCGGATTATTTCTAAATATCTGTTTGGCAATGTCATCCAAAGTGTGCCTGTATTGTTTTCTCTGAATGCGGCTGATTCTGTGTTAACCCTAGGTGCCCTGGGTTTTCTAGGAATCGGGTTGCCTGCCGAGATCCCAGAATGGGGATATGACTTGAAAATTGCTTTAGAAGGAGGGACAGGGGAATTTTGGTGGACAACGTTATTCCCCGGTTTAGCCATGGCGATGTTATCGATCGGTTTATCCCTTGCGAGTGAAGGACTAAGCGAGTATTTCAATCCTTTGCAAAAACAGGACACTGCGAAAAACTAAGAAGCAGCACAATCAAATGGCCGTTTAAATGCCCGTAGATACAAGCACAACATGCTTTGCAAACCCTTTTCACGGTGTAGCCAAGTAGTTAGAAGCACGCGATGTGGTTGGCCACAGGAGAGATGCAATGGCCAGAGGCTAATTGGGAACCATCGCATCTTTGCCATTACAGTCTCAACTTCAGACAGGAGTCCCATACCATTAACCCAAATCATGTGCATCAGGTGTTCCTGTGTCGGCTGATGACCTTGAACCAAGCCCTATGAGATTATCTTCGGCGTTTCACCCTCTCCGACATCTCACCCAATTTAGCCGTTTCGCAATTCTTGAAGCTTGCTTAATTGGTCTAGTCTCTGGCTTAGCAGCGGTTGCTCTCCAAGAAGGCATTGGCTGGCTAGGGGGATGGCGGGTCTATTTAGCCACCCGGTTTTCAGCCCCCCTTATTTTGCCAGCTATTGGCTTTGCTGGAGGGTTTGTTTCTGGACTACTGATCGAAACAGTTGCCCCCGATGCCAAGGGCAGTGGTATTCCTCAAGTCAAAGCAGCCCTAGCTCAATTTCCCATCGCCCTCAATTGGCAAGTCGCCCTTGTCAAGCTCATCAGTGGCATCATGGCCTTGGGGTCAGGACTGACCCTTGGCCGACAGGGACCAACCGTCCAATTAGGCGCAGCCCTAGCCGCCCAACTCAGCTACTGGTTCCCCACAGCTCCCGACCATCGCCGCCAAATGATTGCCGCAGGAGCGGGGGCAGGCTTGGCTGCAGGGTTTGCGGCTCCCATCGCAGGGGTTCTCTTTATTGTTGAAGAGCTGCTCCATGACTTGTCGGGTCTCACCTTAGGGACAGCGATTTTATCCTCCTTTATCGGGGCAGTGGTTGCCCATGTGTTAGGAGGCCAAAACTTATCGATTAATTTTGAGCAAGTCACTGCTCAAACTAGTTTCTCTGTGCCCGAAATCCCCTTCTTTATCGTGTTGGGGCTCCTGGCAGGGGGGCTAGGCGCAATCTTCAATCGTGGCCTACTTCTGAGTGTGGGGCTAAATCGACGTTTGACAAAACTGAGTTTGTCCTGGCGCATAGGGCTAGCCGGAGGCTTCTGTGGGGGAGTCATTGGCCTGTTACCCAACATTTTTCAAGATAATACGGGTTTAAGAGGCCTGCTTGGTCTGGGTAATGTGGGTTGGCAACTGGCCTTAGTCGCTTTTATCGTCCAGTTTGGTTTGACCCTTGTGGCCTATGGGTCTGGTGCACCTGGCGGCTTATTTGCCCCGAGTCTGGTCATGGGAGCAGCCCTGGGGAATCTAGTCGGTCTAAGCCAAGCCTCTCTCTTAGGGGCTGGTTTACCAACAACCTATGCCTTAGTGGGAATGGGAGCGTTCTTTGGGGCAGTCAGTCGGGTACCTGTGACGGGAATTGTGATCATTTTTGAGATCACGCAAGATTTCAACCTCGTTTTACCTTTAATGATTAGCTCTGTTGTTGCTTATTTAGCGGCGGAGCAAGTCAGTCAAAGTTCGATCTATGACCTACTTTTACAACAACAAGGCATTCAGCTCCAAAGCACCCCAGCAGCCCAAAGGATGCTGGATGCGCTGACTGCTGATGACATTATGCAACGGCAGGTCGAAACTTTGCCCAGTGATTTATCCCTAGATAAAACCCGGCAAATCTTTGCAAAATCCCATCATCGGGGTTTCCCGATTCTTCAAGATGGTCGCTTAGTCGGCATTCTCAGCCGTACCGATCTCAATCGGGTTACCCAACAGCAGCAACCTGAAGATATCTTGATCCGAGATATCATGACGCCTCAACCCTTAACCATCAATCCTACAGCCCCTCTATCCGATGTGCTGTACATCTTGAATCGCTCTCGAATTAGTCGATTACCCGTTATGGATGGTCGCAAACTAGTGGGTATTATTACCCGGGCCGATATCATTCGTGCTGAATTCGATCACATCACTGGACAGACCCAGCAGGAGAAAAAATCCCTAGTATCGTCTTATGGAGTCTATCTGACTCGAGGCCCAGCAACAGGTGAGGGTCGCATCCTGCTGCCTTTAGCTAATCCTGACACCGCAGAAACATTGTTAAAAGTAGCGGTGGCAATGGCTCAAGAACTCAACTATGAGCTGGAATGTTTACATATTATTCATCTCCCTCGGAATCGTTTGCCAACAGAAACCCCTGTCAAAACAACTAAAGGTCGACGACTTTTACAGAGAGCAGTGCGTTACGGCCAACGTCACCATGTGTCAGTTCACACCCAAATCAGAGTGGCACAGGACATTGCCCAAGCCATTTTAGAAGTCGAACAACAGGAACATATCAATCTATTACTCATGGGCTGGCAAGGCCAACTCTTTGCTGGGGGACAAATTGGCACCCAAACGGTACAAACTGTTCTGCGCCAATCTAAGAGCCAAGTCTTAGTGATTCGACCCGCTGCCAACTTCACTGCTGGGCAAACCCATCGTTGGCTGGTGCCCGTGGCAGGTGGCCCCAATGTTCAACAAGCCATTCAGCTCTTGCCAGCCCTGACCCCAATCAGTAAGACACCTGCCATTAAGTTATTTCAAGTCTATCCTCCCACCAGTGCTCTTCCAGATCAGGGAATTCTCGATCACTATTTACAATTTTTGAAAGAAAAAAGTAGGGATGGTGTCATCACCTGTACCCAAATTTGTGCTCAAAATGTGGCAGACGCTATTGTAGAGCTAGCTCGTCTTCAACACACTGATATTATCGTTATCGGTGCCAGTCCGACAGGTTTTGTACAGCAAGCCCTCAAAGGAAATATTCCCCTGGCGATTGCCCAAGGCACTGAAGCCACCATTATTTTGGTCAGAAGTTCAGGCATAACTCCTTTGATGTAACGATGAATATCTTGTTTTAATAAAATATTGGAACTCTGAACCAGGCTTCGAACTCATGACTAAGCGTTGGCTAAAAGCAAAGTCCAAAATGGCACAACCGAGAAAAAGACGACGACGCTCGATTTGGAGTCTAGTATTCTTGTTGAGCCTTTGGAGTAGTCTCCTCGGCTGGGGACTCTCTCAACTGCAAGTTTCTACTGCTGGGGAAACAACTGTCTTGACCCAAGCTCCTGCTTCTCCAAGTCAAACAGAGATTGGCGGAGTTGATCCAGTTCCTCCCCAGTTACAACGAGGAGAACAACTCTATCGTCAACGGTGTGGGACCTGTCATATTGCTTTACCCCCTCAAATTCTACCCAGCCAAACTTGGCAGAATTTGCTGCCTGAGACCAATCACTATGGGGTAGTCTTACCGGAATTCAAAGACCCTGAGTTAACGGAGACTTGGAAATACCTACGTTTCTTTTCCCGGGCGAAGAAAGAAGACGGACTTCGTCCCCTTCCGTATCGCATTCAACGTTCGGACTTCTTTAAGATTTTGCACCCCGACGTTGATTTTTCTGAACCCGTCAACCCTGAATCTTGTATTCGGTGCCACCCTGGCGTTGCCGATCTTAACTTTCGACAGTTAAGTCCTGAATGGCAAAACTAGATAATCTCAAAACAACCCATCAGATCAAAATAACGCCCGCTCACCTTTTGCTTCCAGAAGAAGGAAAGGGAGCGTGGCGTTGATGACAGTGCTTCCGGTTCGATGTGTTATGTTAAGCCGATTTGGTAATTAAGGAAACATTTACCCGGTCTTTTTCTGGCTGTTCCACTAAGGCATCAATGCCTGGTCCAAAAAAACCTGCAAATCGATCTTCTTTCTTTTTCCAATCTTCGAATGGGACAAACGGGGATTCAAATTCCAAAACCAAGGTATAGGCACCCTCCGTTGTCTTTTCCTGTAATCCTACAAGTACAGGGCACTCATCCACAAAGCTGGGCTTGAGTCCTAAGCGGTCTAAGGCAATATCTAGGTGAACGGTTTGGCCATAACGATAGCGGGTCACGTCCAGTCGAACCTGATTTAGGGTCGGGGTCGCTTGGGATTCCCGAAGTGCAAGGATCTCGGCAGAGGGTTCTTCCTTAAAAGAAATCGGCTCTAGTTCAGCAGCTTTTAAGGCCAAAGCACCTACTAGCAAAGGAACACCCACAAAGAAAGTGATCACATTCAGCGTTGTTTCACTATTGATATACCCAGCCATGCCGACGACTGAGAGAATCGTCCCAATAATTAAGCCAATTGTTGCTACTGAAATTCGGCGCGGCATAATACCTCCATATTGATTGGGTCGCGAGAAAAATAAAAATCACCCATTTTTAAGATTAGCGGTAATTTGTAAACTGGAGGGCAACTGGCCAATCTTCTTGCTTGATGTCTTGCATCACCTGCTGCAAATCGTCCTTGGATTTGGATGATACGCGGACGACATCGCCTTGAATACTGGCTTGTACTTTTTTGTAATCTGTCCGAATCAGTTTGGAGATTTTTTTGGCTAGCTCAGCATCAATGCCTTTTTGGAGCTTGATCGCCTGCCGAACCCGGTTGCCGCTTGCCGATTCAATGGTGCCATAATCAAAAATCTTTAGGGAAAGGTTGCGTTTAACCGCTTTGGTTTGGAGGACATCATGCACCGTACTCAAGGTGAATTCGCTGTCCGTGCTGATCGTAATCTCAGTGGGATCTAGTTTGAGTTCTGTTTTTGTATCTTTGAGATCATAGCGAGCCTTAATTTCTCGATTGGCTTGATCAATGGCATTCACCAATTCTTGCCATTCAAAATCACTAACAATATCAAAAGAACTGGTTGCAGCCATAATTTTCTCAATAGATTTCAAGTTCAACTCAGCTGTTGCTGATGTCTGGATCTTCAAATTTCGCTCAACTACCGTTTGATGAGTCTCTGAATATCATTTTGACAGACCTCTTTCTCGCAAGCACAAAATTGAAGCAAGCGGTTCTGAGGCAAATTCTATCAAACCTATCGTGATAAATTTCATCCCGTATCGTTCTGTGATTCTCTCGACTAGAAATTCTTTTTGTGGCAATGATGGGCATGATGTAGGCTGACATCAATTCTTGAGTAATGTATCCAGAGGTTGGCGCATGGGTATCATGACGGTTAATCCGACTACCTTAGAAACCATCAAATCTTTCCCGCCCCTTACTGCTGAGGATATTCAATCCAAATTAAATGTAGCTGAATCTGCCTTTGCAACCTATCGCCATACCTCTTTGTCTGAGCGAAGTCAGTGGTTGATGCGGGCTGCCAACCGTTTGGAGGACCCGGCTCTCAGCCAACAGTATGCAACCCTCATGACCCTAGAAATGGGCAAGCCGATCCAAGAGGCTTTAGCAGAAGTCCAAAAATGTGCTTGGGTTTGTCGGTACTATGCTGAACAAGCGCCGCTATTTCTGGCCAATCAATCAATAGAAACCGATGCCCAGCGCTCGTGGGTGTGTTATCAACCTCTGGGAATTATTTTGGCGGTGATGCCTTGGAATTTTCCATTTTGGCAGGTCTTTCGATTTGCCGCACCTGCCCTGATGGCGGGCAACGTGGGGGTGCTTAAACATGCCTCAAATGTGCCTCAATGTGCGTTAGCGATTGAAACTATTTTGCTGGAGGCTGGATTCCCTCAAGGTGTTTTTCAATCCTTGCTTATTTCTGCCCAGCAGGTGGAAGCAGTTGTTAAAGATCGACGAGTGCAGGCGGCGACGTTGACGGGAAGTGAACCAGCAGGGGCAAGTTTGGCAGCTATTGCGGGCAGCCAGATCAAAAAAACGGTGCTGGAACTCGGAGGAAGTGATCCCTTTATTGTTCTTGAGAGTGCCGATGTTGATCTCGCTGTGGCAACTGCTGTTAAGGCTCGTTTGCTGAATACGGGGCAATCTTGTATTGCTGCGAAACGGTTTGTTATTGTGGATGCGATCGCAGATCAGTTTCTCCCAAAATTTATTGCCGCTTTTGCCGATTTGACCCTGGGTAATCCCATGGAAACCCAGACCGATATTGGCCCTCTAGCAACCCCCGCCATCTTAGAAGAACTTGAACAACAGGTACAAACCGCCATCACCCATGGCGCTCAACTCCTGATCGGCGGTCAGCGTTGGTCCGGACTACCCGGAAATTTTTATCAGCCCACTATTTTGTCCGATATCACCCCCGATAATCCCATTTACCATCAGGAATGTTTTGGTCCTGTGGCCTTAGTTTTTCGCGTTCCAGATCTAGCAACCGCCATTACCCTAGCCAATGACAGTCCATTCGGATTAGGAGCCAGTGCTTGGACGACGGTTTCTCAAGAACAAGACCAGCTCATCCAAGAGCTAGAGGCAGGCGCTGTGTTCATTAATGGCATGGTTAAATCCGATCCCCGCCTACCTTTTGGGGGTATCAAGCGCTCTGGATACGGACGTGAGTTAGGCATCCAAGGCATTCATGAATTCGTTAACATCAAAACCGTATGGGTGAAGTGAGCCATTATTAATGAATACAGCAGAACTATTAGTAAAATGCCTGGAAAATGAAGGCGTCGAATATATTTTTGGGTTGCCTGGAGAAGAAAACCTTCAGGTCCTAGAAGCACTTCGGCATTCTTCCATTCAATTCATCACCACCCGCCATGAACAAGGGGCAGCGTTTATGGCTGACGTTTATGGTCGGCTGACAGGCAGGGCTGGCATTTGTCTCTCTACTCTGGGACCAGGGGCGACGAACCTAATGACGGGGGTCGCCGATGCCAATTTAGATGGGGCCCCCTTGGTTGCCATTACCGGGCAAGTCGGGACCGATCGGATGCATATCGAATCCCATCAATATCTAGATTTAGTCGCCATGTTTAACCCGGTGACCAAATGGAACGCCCAAATTGTGCGGCCCAGTAACACCCCTGAGATTGTGCGACGGGCCTTTAAACGAGCTCAAGCTGAAAAGCCAGGCGCGGTCCATATCGATTTACCCGAAAACATTGCGGCCATGTCCGCCGAAGGAAATCCCTTAAAGCAAGATAGCTTGAAGCGCAGTTTTGCCTCTCCCCATAATCTAGAGCAAGCTGCCGAAGCGATCTCCCAAGCCGTTAATCCCTTAATTTTAGTGGGCAACGGAGCAATTCGAGCCAAAGCCAGTGAAGCTCTCACCCAATTTGCCACAGAATTGAATATCCCAGTCGCCAATACCTTTATGGGCAAAGGTGTAATTCGCTATACCCATCCACTATCCTTGTGGACCGTGGGTTTGCAACAACGAGATTATATTAGCTGTGGATTTGATCGCACCGATTTAGTGATTGCGATTGGATACGACTTGATCGAATTTTCTCCCAAGAAGTGGAACCCTGAGGGGAGCATTCCCATCGTCCATGTGGGAGCTGAGCCAGCCGAAATTGACAGCAGTTATATTCCCATGGCAGAAGTCGTAGGAGACCTAACAGACTCTCTCAATGAAATTCTGCGGCGGGCGGATCGCAACGGTAAACCCGATCCGTACGGCGTAGAATTGCGGCCTCAAATTCGGGCAGATTATGAGCAATATGCCCAAGATGAACACTTTCCCTTGCGCCCTCAAAAGCTGATTTACGATCTCCGTCATGTTCTAGCGTCAGAAGATATTGTGATCTCTGATGTCGGCGCTCACAAGATGTGGATGGCCCGTCATTACCATTGCGATCGTCCCAATACCTGTCTGATCTCTAATGGGTTTGCAGCTATGGGAATTGCTATTCCCGGAGCCTTAGCCGCCAAACTGGTCTACCCGGAACGCCATATTGTTGCTGTAACCGGCGATGGTGGTTTCATGATCAACATGCAGGAACTCGAAACAGCCCTGCGACTGGGGGTAGCATTTACAACAATCATTTTTAATGATGGCGGCTATGGTTTGATTGAATGGAAACAACAGCAATATTATGGAGAAGCTTCCTTTATTAAATTTGGGAATCCTGATTTTGTTCGGTTGGCAGAAAGCATGGGTCTTAAAGGCTACCGGGTCGAATCCAGTGCAGACTTTATGCCTTGCTTAAAGGCAGCCCTCGACCAAGACGTACCTACCATTATTGACTGCCCAATTGACTATAAAGAGAACTTAATGTTCAGCCAAAAATCTGGAGAAATTGCTTGTATTAATTAATTTTTTTTCAGCAGTATGGACTATCTAGTGCCTTGAGTTTTACCATGGTGATCATTTTTAACCCATCACAGATTAGGATTTGATCGACCACCCGGTTAGGATGGTACAAAAATCTAATCAGGTTTCACTCACCTGCTGCTCGATTATCTTCCCGAAGTCTATGAGTTCCTCTAGCGAACAGTCCTCTAAGTCAACTCATCAACAAAAGACATCTGTTGAATTTGACCCTCAATCTGTGTCTGATATTCAATCCTCCGACACCCCAAAAGAAGAGAGTCGACAGTCTCATGGTCATGACAGCCTCCAATTAAAAGGTCCTCCTCGTCGTCCTGTGGCTCCCCCTCCCCCGCCCGTGGCCCCTCCCCAACCTGTTAGCCAGCCCGAGGCATCGATCGCCACCGAGGAAGAAGATACTCCCTCTGCAGCATCCCTGGGCCAACAACCCATCCCACCCCCAAGCGAACCCATGCAGTATCGGGCCATTGGCCTGATCAAGGGAAAATATCAGCCGTCCGAAGAACAATTTAATCGGGGGGTATTAATTACAGAAGATCAAACCCATTTAGATGCAGTCTTGTTGGGCCAGGTCATGAGTCTGGTCAAAAAATATTTAGACTTGGAAACAACCTACTTGTGGGTTGTTTACCCCCGAACACGAGAAAAAGAAGAAACTCTACATATGCAAATTGTGGGAATTTGGTCTGCTGAAGGGTTTGGCCCTATGGCCGCCATGGCAGAAGAAACCGATCCTCCTGGACAACCGGCTCAACTTGCACCTCCTCTTCAAGATGGCTATTTCTCAATTCGAGGTGAGATAGTTTTTCAATCTCCAGAGAAGAATTATTTATTGGTTAAAATCCAGCAGTCTCCTCGCAAAAACTCTGATCGACCGAAGGCATTTAAGTTAAAACTTGCCGGAAATCTAACAGATAAGACCTTAGGGTATTTTTGGGATTTACATATCCAACGGCAGGGTGAAGAGTTAGCGATTGTTAAAGGCCAAAGAATTGCCTTGGTGCCGCCTAAACGGAGATCAAAACAAGACTTAGAAGATAGCCGTAAGCCTAGAAGATCCAAGCCAGACAACAACAACAGTAAACCCTATTCTGCTTCAAAATCCCGTGCAGTTGGCAAGCCGATCAAAAAGCGTTCATCTCCTGAATCCTGACCTTATCCAAGGTTCTTTTGGTGTTTCATTCCTTGGGGATACCTTGTTCTAGATCTATTTTGGGTAGAGAAATTTTGTGTTTCTCGTAACTGTGGCTTGTGCAAAGAACCTTGAATTTGCTGTAGTTCTAGTCTTCACGAGACTTTGACAGGGCTTTTTGGCTTTGTTAGTCTAGCTAAATCGTTCTGGAATGGTTACCGGTGTGGATATTCAAATTGGCCGTAGCAAAACGGCGCGTAGAGCTTACGGAATTGACGAAATTGCCCTTTCACCAGGACAACGTACCCTTGATCCACAACTGGCCAATACACAGTGGGAAATTGGGGGGATTCAGCGAGAGATCCCTATTTTAGCAAGTGCAATGGATGGGGTTGTCGATGTAAACATGGCTGTCCGCCTCTCAGAGCTAGGTGCACTGGGGGTCCTCAATCTGGAGGGAGTCCAGACTCGATATCGTGATCCAGAGCCGATCTTGGAGCAAATAGCTACAGTTGATGTGAGTGGCTTTGTGCCCCTAATGCAAAAGCTTTATGCAGAACCCATCAAACCAGAACTGATTCGTGAGCGCATTAGTCAAATTAAATCTCAAGGAGGAATCGCAGCAGTTAGCGCCACCCCAGTAGGTGCAAGTAAATTTGGTCAGGATGTTGTTGAAGCTGGGGCTGACTTATTTTTCATTCAAGCCACGGTCGTTTCCACCGATCATGGTGCACCAGAAAATACAACGCCCCTCGATCTCGCCAAGTTTTGTCAAGAATTAGCCATTCCAGTGGTGATGGGAAATTGTGTGACCTATGAGGTGACCTTGAGCTTAATGCAAGCGGGTGCAGCGGCAGTCTTAGTGGGTATTGGTCCTGGAGCAGCTTGTACCACCCGAGGAGTCCTAGGTGTGGGGGTACCACAGGCAACTGCGATCGCAGATTGTGCTGCAGCCCGTGACGATCATTTTCGGGCAACCCAACAATATATTCCGATTATTGCCGATGGTGGTCTAATTACCGGGGGAGACGTTTGCAAATGCATCGCTTGTGGCGCTGATGCCATCATGATGGGTTCTCCCATTGCCCGGGCAGCCGAAGCGCCTGGACGAGGATTTCATTGGGGAATGGCAACTCCAAGCCCTTTACTTCCGAGGGGAACCCGTATTCGAGTCGGAACCACAGGTACCCTTGAGCAAATTCTTCGAGGTCCAGCCAAACTCGACGATGGCACCCATAATTTCCTGGGTTCATTGCAAACCAGTATGGGGACCTTAGGAGCCAAAGACTTAAAACAGATGCAACAAGTCGAAGTCGTAGTTGCCCCCTCTCTATTAACGGAAGGGAAAGTCTATCAAGCTGCCCAAAAGTTAGGAATGGGCAAATAAGGAAAACTTAACAAAGTTAACATGTTCATGGGGCTATCTTTGCTCAAAAAGCTATGGCAAACGTGAATGTGTTGCCTAGAATGGAGATGGCGGAGACATATGTTTCCGTTCACTCCTCACACCACACTCCGCCTGAACGATTGTTTAGGCGGTTTCCTGATCTTCATAATATTCATCGAGACATCGTTACCGTCTGATTGTTAATTTTCTGTTTATGTCTAGGTGTGTTCTAACCTGCTATGGTAAAAATCGTAGATAAGCTACCGTAGATAAAGGTTTCTAAGCATGTCATCAGCTGCTCAAGTCACAGACGCTACATTCAAGGAAGAAGTCATCGAAAGTGACGTTCCCGTCTTAGTCGATTTTTGGGCACCTTGGTGTGGACCTTGTCGGATGGTTGCTCCAGTCGTTGACGAGATTTCCGAACAGTACAAGGGTCAAGTTAAGGTCGTAAAAATCAACACGGATGACAATCCCAATGTTGCCAGCCAGTACGGCATTCGAAGCATCCCAACTCTGATGGTATTTAAAGGAGGACAGCGAGTCGATATGGTGGTTGGTGCTGTTCCCAAAACCACCTTGGCTAGCACTTTAGATAAGTATCTATAACGATTCAGCCTGGAGAGACTCACTGGTCACTAGTAGTTAGATGCCCCCATCGTTTTGATTGGCATTCATTCCATTAATGCAGTCCATCGCTAAAATGCTTGGTCTGCTTTTTTGTATGAAAAAATTGCTATCGTTAAGCTGCTTTCTATTGCTTGTCTTCGAAGATCCTCAAAAGTGACCTATTGTTATGCCGCTGCCGACTGATCCACATGCTGAGTTACGCCATCGTCTTAACCATCTTCTAGATGTTTTACCGCAACTAAACCATGGTCCTCTCATTCTTCAGGCGATCGAAACCCTGCTGAATATGGCAGAGGATGGTCTTGATGGCTTGGATTGGAAAATTCTGTCTGCAGCCATGCTGGATTTAGAGAAAGGCTTTCATGTGTTTCACCGCTATCGACATGTTCGGAAAATTTCTATTTTTGGATCTTCTCGACTTCCTCCTGAAAGCCCTGCCTACCAAATGGCTGTTGACTTTGCCCAATATGTTACCCAGCAAGGATTTATGGTGATGACGGGGGCTGGCGGAGGCATCATGGAAGCCGGGAACCAAGGAGCAGGAGCAGACAAGTCTTTTGGCCTGAATATTCAACTGCCGTTTGAACAAAACTCTAATCCCTTTATCGCTGGGGATGAAAAACTCATCGATTTCAAATATTTTTTCACCCGTAAGTTATTTTTTTTAAGAGAGGCAGATGCGATCGCACTCTTTCCCGGTGGGTTTGGTACCCAAGACGAAGCTTTTGAATGTTTGACCCTCACCCAAACCGGAAAATCCCCTCCCATTCCTGTTGTCCTCATTGATCCCCCAGGAGACAATTACTGGCAGGATTGGGATACTTATATTCATAAACATTTGATTGAAAGGGAATTAATTGGTGCCAACGATGATCGTCTGTACACGATCACCGATAATTTGGCGACCGCTTGTGAGGCTATTTCTGGGTTCTATCAGGTTTACCATTCCAGTCGATATGTGGGTGACCGGTTAGTCATGCGCCTGAATCTTGAACTCACCAATGCTGAAGTTCAATGGCTCAATCATGAATTTGTGGATATCTTGATTCATGATCAGATTCGTAAAAGTGGAGCCCTACCAGAAGAAAGAGACCTGCAAGAACCTCAACCGCAACAGGTTCAGGACGAAACAGAGCATTTACCTCGATTAGTGTTCTATTTTAATCAGCGAGATCATGGCCGTTTGAGTCAGATGATTGCGGCCATTAACCAGATGGGAGATGCCAGCCGTGACCGCTGTCACCCTGAGCGAAAATAGACCTAATCTAGGTCGAATATCCTTCTGTTATCGCCATCTCGCTCCTAGAGACCCCTGTGATGATCCTGATCTGGAATGGGTATGTTAAGGATTGAAAGCGATCATGATTGCTTACCAAGTAGGGTGTTTTTTGTGGATAGAAACCCAACCACTTTAGGCATAGGAGGTGCAATCCTCATACGGGATTTCCATAGACAATATTGTTAGGAATTGACAACAACATTAACCTTTTGCCCCTTTGTCTAAGTTAGAGTTAAGGTACCGCAAAAATTGCCTAAATCAATTCAAGGATAGTCTTTTTAAGGCTGTAATCAGGGATTTAGACAATGGATGTGCCAACTTCGATCATGAATACTAACCCCTCTTGTCCTGATCAGTCCGATACATTGACGCAGCAATCCCTTCTCAATCGGATCACCAGCCGCATTCGCCAGTCTCTAGAGCTGAACGAGATTTTATCAGCAACGGTAGCTGAAGTCCGATCCTTCTTGGGGACTGATCGGGTGATGGTCTATCAATTTTATCCTGACGGTCATGGTTTAGTCATTGCTGAATCCATTCTCGAAGCTCATTTACCGTCCCTGTTAGGGCTGCATTTTCCGGCTGATGATATTCCCACTCCAGCCCGCGAGCTTTATCTGAAAGCGCGACAACGATCCGTAGTGGATCTCTCCACACAACAGATTGGGTTTAGCCCTCTAAATTGTGCTGAAACTGGTTCCAATCTTGAAAATCAAGATATCCGGTTTCGCCCCATGGACCCTTGCCATGTTGAATATTTGAAAGCGATGGGGGTGCAATCTTCCGTTGTTGTCCCCATTGTGATTGATCAGTCCAACTTCCAAGGAGCATCTTTACAGGGATTACAGGACGGTAACCATCTCTGGGGGCTTTTGGTGTCCCACCATGCGCAGGCCCGTCAGGTGGAAGAACCTGAACTGGAATTGATTCAGTCTGTAGTAGACCAAATGGCTGTAGCAATTGGTCAAGCAACACTTCTGGATCGAGTGCGAGAGCAAGCCGCCCAGGAATCTGGGGTGAATCGAGTTACAGCATTGCTCCACACCAGACCTACCGTTGAGCTGCAGCTTGCCCTAGCAGAAATGGTGGCTGTTATGCAGGGAGCCGGGGGACGTTTGTATCTTCACCAACCGGCTGCAGCTAACAATACGTTTGAACTGTATGCCTGTGGTGACCAACCCGCCCCTTTAGATCAGGGTCGCCCCATTGAAGAAAATGCCTTGTGGCGAAATTATTTGCATTCGACTCACCCCATTGACTCGAAGGAATCCAAGGCCAGGCCCTGGTCTGTCGATTGGATGCGCAAGACCTATGCATTGGCTGAGGACCCTAACGAGTCCCAACGACAAAGCTCTGTATGGAGTGTTGCCGATCTTTATCGTGAGCCTTTGTTTCGGGTGTTGAGTCCAGCCTTTCAAGCTACCCCCATTCGGGGGGTGATGATTGTTCCCCTTTATTTTGATGGAGAACTATTGGGGTGTATTACGATTTTTCGTAATGAAGTGCAAGAAGAGCTATGTTGGGCTGGTTTTCATCATCCCGATAGTCGTCAACTCGCTCCTCGCCAGTCGTTTGAAGCCTGGAAGCAAATCAAACAAGGACAATCCCAACCTTGGACGAATGCCGAAATCCGATTGGCCGAGGCATTGGCGTCACGATTCGCTGCTGCCATCAATCAATATCAACTCTATCAGCAGGTCCAAACCCTAAATGTACATCTCGAAGAACAGATTAAAGAGCGAACAGCCCAGCTAAGTCACTCGACCGCGATCGCGAATCAACAAAGTGCCCTGACCAATATCTTGGCAAAGTTGCAAAAAACCCAAGATGTCAACATTATTTTCCAGACCACAACCCAAGAAGCTCAGCGGCTATTGGATGTTGATCAGGTCGCTGTATATCAGTTTCATGAAGATTGGGGGGGCTCCTTCATCCAAGATTTCCGAGCCGCCAAACCAGAGTGGCAAAAAATTGTTTTATCTACTCGTGCCACTTGGAATGACACGTATTTGCAAGAAACTAAGGGTGGTCGCTATCGCCACAACCATATCTCAGTGGTCGATGATATCTACAACGCTGGCCTCTCTCCCTGTCATCTGGAAACCTATGAATATTACCAAATCCGGGCTTTTTTAATTGCTCCCGTTTTTGTGGGCAGTACTTTGTGGGGGCTGATTGGAGCCTATCAACATTCCAGCACTCATAAGTGGCAGGCTAGGGAAATTGACTTTATTACCCAGCTAGCCACTCATCTTGGGGTGGCCCTCCAACAAACTGGGGCGATCGAAAAGGTGCAGAACCAAGCCCAACAGTTGGCTATTATCGCTGAGCAGCAGCATACCCTCATGAGTGTGATTTCCAAAATCCGGGAGTCCCTGGATTTGGAAACCATCTTTGCAACGACCACTCGGGAGGTGCGCAGGCTTCTACAAGTAGATCGGGTAGCAGTATTTCAGTTTCTGCCCAATGCCAAGTTTAGCCAGGGCGAGATTATTGCTGAGGATGTCCATCCCGACTACCGGTCGATTATCGGCTATGGCGTTACAGAGGACTGTTTTCAGGAACGATACACCGCGAATAATGGCACCTACCAGGTGTTTGCGGTTAATGATCTAGACAATTCAGGGCTCCATCCATGCTATCTCGATTTGATGAAAGAGCTGCAGGTGAAGGCCCACCTAGTGGTGCCTCTGTTTCGTAGCAATGTTTTATGGGGGCTGCTCGCTATTCATCAATGCTCTGGACCGCGGCAATGGCAAGTAAAAGAACGAGAATTTGCCATTCAAATTGCGACCCAATTGGGAGTCGCACTCCAGCAGACGGAATTTCTAAGTCAAGCCCAACAATCTAAAGAAGCGGCTGATGCTGCTAATAAGGCGAAGAGTGATTTCCTAGCCCATATGAGCCACGAACTGCGGACGCCCCTCAACGCCATTTTGGGGTATGTGGAAATTATGCAGCGGGAACCCAGTTTGGGGGCCGACCAAACGGAACAATTAGGGATTATCGGGCGCAGTGGAGAACACTTACTGGCTTTAATTAACGATGTGTTAGAAATGTCCAGAATTGAGGCAGGACAATTGGCCTTAACTCAGGTTAGTTTCGATCTCTATCGTCTCATGGATTCTCTAGAAGATATGTTGGAGGCCAAGGCGGACCTCCAAGGGTTACACCTTGATTTTGAATGTACGGCTGATGTGCCCCAGTTTGTGTTTGCCGATGAAGGTAAATTACGCCAAGTCCTGATTAACTTATTGGGGAATGGCCTCAACTATACTGAGTCAGGCCAGGTATCCCTTCATGTCGATGCCACAGGAAACCTAAGGCAAAAAGGGGATATTTGCCACCTTTCTTTTGCAGTCATGGATACGGGACCGGGAATTCATCCTTCAGATATTGAACGATTGTTCGAGGCCTTTACCCAAACAGATTCAGGGTATCGTGCCCAAGAAGGAACGGGTTTGGGGCTCCCCATTAGCCGTCGGTTTGTTCAACTGATGGGCGGAGATATTAAGGTGGATAGTCAGGTTGGCCAAGGATCGACCTTTCGGTTTACCATTCCGGCCACCCTTACTGACGCTGCAGAAGTACATACGGTAAGACCTGCCCGCCAAGTGCTGGCTTTAGCCCCGGATCAACCTTCCTATCGCCTGCTCATTGTTGAAGACAAATGGGCTAATCGAGAGTTAATGAAACAATGGCTCGCCCCATTTGGATTTGAGATTCAGGAAGCGATGAATGGGGAAGAGGCTATTGATCGCTGGAAAGAATGGTCGCCCCACCTGATTTGGATGGATATGCGCATGCCGGTCATGGATGGGTATAAAGCGACCCGTGACATTAAAGCCCAGTGTGGAGATAATCCGCCTATAATTATTGCTCTTACTGCCAATGCCTTTGAGGAAGATCGACTCTATGCTCTATCCGTGGGCTGTGATGATTTTGTTCGCAAACCCTGCCAAGAAAATACAATTTTAGACAAGTTGGCTGAGCATTTAGGGGTCAAATATCTGTATGTTGAGGCTGAACAATCCCAACCAGAGATTAATCGAGAGGCCACAACTACCCTTCCTGAGGATCTCAAGATTTTAATAGCTGATGATAATACCCTTAATCAACAGTTAATGACCCAGCGATTGTTACACCTGGGTTATAAAGCTGATGTAGTGAGTGATGGGCAGCAAGTATCAGACGCTTTCCAGGCCCAAAACTACGATCTTTTGTTGCTGGATATCCAAATGCCCAAACTGGATGGACTGCAAGTGGCCCAGAAGCTGCATCGTCAAGGAATTTACCCTTATATTATTGGTGTCTCTGGACGAACTCTGCCAGAAGAAAGGCAGGAATGTCTTGATGCTGGAATGCAGGATTATCTCTGTAAGCCAGTTTCCCTAGAGGCGTTAAGGACTGCATTAGGACAGTATCGTCCCCCTATAATAACCCAGGTGCCGATTCAGAATGATTTGGAACCTACCCCATTAGACATATCTGCAATTCAGGCTCTGCTAGAAATAGGAGGGGATGATAACGGTACTTTTTTGGTTTCGGTGATTGACAATTTTCTGCGAGATTCAGAACCGATGATCGTGGAATTGAAAGATGCGATCGCACAATCCCACTATAAACAGATCAATGAAATTTCTCATTCTCTTAAATCCATGAGTGCATCTATGGGAGCGACCCAACTGGCTCAACTGTTTAAAGACCTAGAAAAAATGGGTAAAACTGAAAGCTTAAATATCTCCTCCATCTGGATGCAAGATCTTGATCAAGAACTAGAGCGTACGAGATTGGCGCTTTCCCTAGAACGCCAAAAACATTCGACAGCAGAATCCGCATAAACGCCTGAAGCCGCTCCTAGCTCCATACTTAAAAGCATCCTACTCATAAAAAAACTCTGCTCTATTGTTCAGAGCAGAGTTTAGAAGGAGTAAAAGAAATTAATCAACCAAACTTGGATGAAGGAAGCATCCATCTATCTTGAAAAACATATAGATGAAGCATCTTAATTGGTTTCGGTGAAATCAGCATCAATAACATCATCGCCACCACTACTGTCGCTAGGCTCTCCTGCTTCTGGTGAGGCACCTTCAGGTGCAGCACCATCTTGCTGATAAAGCTGAGAACTAATGGTATACAACGCTTGTTGCAGCTCAGTCGTTAGAGATTGCATTTGCTCATGATTATCACTGGCAACCGCTTCTTTAAGATCCTTAATCAGACCCTCAGCTTTTTCTTTATCCGCATCAGAAACCTTATCGCCTAAATCGGACAATTGCTTCTCAGCTTGATAAACCAAAGTATCGGCCTGGTTCTTAACCTCAATCTTTTCCCGTCTTTCCTTATCTACAGAGGCATTCACTTCTGCATCTTGGACCATTTTACTCACTTCATCATCAGAAAGCGTTGAGGCTCCAGTAATACTAATGGACTGCTCTTTGCCCGTCCCCTTCTCTTTAGCGTTGACATTGAGAATACCATTGGCATCAATATCAAACGTGACTTCAATTTGAGGAATACCCCGCTGCGCAGGGGGAATTCCGTCTAAGCGAAAGGTTCCCAAACTCTTATTGTCTGTCGACATTTCCCGCTCACCTTGAAGAACGTGAATTTCCACATTGGTTTGACCGTCTACAGCCGTTGAGAAAACTTCAGACTTCTTAGTGGGAATAGTGGTGTTTCTAGGAATAAGCTTGGTCATTACTCCCCCAAGGGTTTCAACGCCCAGG